>JBLIDB010000109.1:0-15857 GCA_047634015.1 Saprospiraceae bacterium | reverse complement strand
AAGATTTTGGATGATATTTTTATTTTTCGAACCTCGGTGATGCCTGAGCATCAGGGAGTTGAGAATAATGGAAATATCGCCAAAAGGGCCGTTTCCCGATATTATGACTTTCTGGAGTGGACTCAATACTAAAATCTTAATATCCGGATATACATTCCTTACCATATGAATGAGTTGTAATCCATCGAGATGCGGCATTTTATAGTCTGTAACTAATACATCTATCTCATTCTCTTTTAGGAAGTCCATAACATTCCTACTATCTGATTCTTTATGGACCTGCACTACAGACTCCATCATATTGAATAGTAAATACAGACTATCGAGTATCATCTCATGGTCATCTACAATGAGCAACCTAAGATTGTTTATCATAAAGGAGTTAATAGAAATTTAGAATGCATAAGCTCCTTCTTTTTTACTCTCGAATTGTTGGATATGTTACTCCTAATTGGTCCAAATATGTATCATACTTCGTCTCATCATAAAAGAATGGTTCTAATTGGGGACGGAATTCTTGCATGATCTCCGTATTCAAATAAACAGCTGGATCATCCTCATCCGTTACCATAGGAACATATTCCATTTCCATACCTTGCTCCTCTCTGAAGTATTTCCAAGCATCAGTTACTAATTGCTCATCCATTAAGAAATCCAATAAAGTCATGGCAACAACTTTAGAGCCAGCTACTACTCCTTTATGTGCAATAGGAGTTGCCATTGCTACTGCATTCGACCAGTGATGTCCTTGTAGGTCAGGAATGTTGGAAGGAAATCTAAGTGTGACAGTGGGAAGTTTCCATGAGATATCTCCGATATCATCCGAGCCTCCACTAATTGGATTTTTAACAGGGAGTCCTAATTCGTCCAATTCTGTACTAAGACCTTCTTGTCTGGGAGAATCCACCTCTTTCTGAAGGGCCTGTGCTAAGGCATTGTCTTCGTCTGTCCATTTTGGTAACCCAACTTCTTTAATATTCTCATACATCGTCTCTGCAATCACCTGATTAAAATGTCGAGGCCATGCGCTACCAAGGACTTTCCTCGTCACTTTAGTATTCGTCATAAGAGCTGCCCCTTCGGCCATTTTATTTGCCCTTTCATAAACTTCCATAATCTTAGGATATGTAACATGTCTAAAATAATACCAGATCGAAGCCATAGAAGGAACAACATTCGGCTGATCTCCTCCATTTGTAATTACGGAATGTGATCTATGCAACGGATCAAGATGCTCTCTTTGATATTGCCATCCTATATTCATCAATTCTGTCGCATCTGCTGCACTCCTTCCCCTCCAAGGTGAACCTGCTGCATGAGCAGCTTCCCCTTCAAAAGTATACTCAACAGATATGAGACCTGTACCTCGAGCTTGACCATAAGAAACACTCATGTTATTAGCCACATGAGTAAAAATCGAAATATCCACATCATCAAAATAACCATCTCTTGTAAAGAATGCTTTCGTTCCTACCAATTCTTCAGCAACTCCAGGCCATAATCTGAGTGTCCCACTCATCCCCTCTCGTTCCATAATTTTCTTGACTTCGATAGCTGCAAGAATATTAAGAGGCACGCCCGAGTTATGTCCCTCTCCATGACCAGGAGCCCCTTTTACTATTGGCTCATGATAGGCGACACCTGGCTTTTGAGATGCTTTAGGGATACAATCCAAGTCACTACCTAAAGCAATCACAGGTTTACCACTTCCCCAACTTGCCATCCAAGCGGTAGGAATTCCTGAAATGCCATATTCTATTTCGAAGCCAGCATCCTTGAGAATATTAGTAAGGTATTTAGATGTCTCTACCTCATGGAACCCCAATTCAGCAAAGCTAAATACCTTATCTACCATGACTTGGGCATCTTTATATTTTCCATCTATACTATTCTTAACTTCTTCCTTTAAAATTTTGGTTTGCGAAGACTGGGCATGAATCGATAAATGAAGCAGTCCAAATATCATTATTAAAGATGCACTAAATACGAGGGTACTTATTCGGTTTGTATATTTGTAAGTCATTAGTTAGAATTTTGTTTTGCTAAAAATAGGGCTACTATGGCAATTCGCCAAAGTCTTTAATAAAATTCACGAAGAAGAAATAGTACGAATAGATATGAGATGGATTATTGAAGCTGGTACTACCAAAACTGATAGCATTATAATATCGAAGTCAGGAATAGAAGACAGGAAGTTGAGTCCCGGGCTGAATCCAGTTTCAGACAAGGATTTTTCACAAAAGATTATTGACTTATGCACTGAGACTGACCTTAGTCAGATTCAAGAAGTATACTACTATGGTTCTGGGTGTATTAATGATACGTACAATCAACCCATTGTCGATGTTATCCAATCCTATTTGGGTAAGCACGCGGATGTATTGGTAGAAGATGACCTCTTAGCGGCAGCGAAAAGTACTTTTGGGAATAATTCGGGTATTGCTACCATTATTGGTACTGGGTCCAACATTGGCTATTATGATGGGCGCAGTATCTGCGATCGCGTACAGAGTTGTGGTTATCTATTGGGAGATGAAGGTGGGGGATACAGGATTGGGCAATCCGTATTTTTGAGATATTGTAGAGGATTTCTAAGCCAAGAAGAAATGACTTTAATTGAATCAGAAACCCCTATTTCTGCATCTACTGCAATCACCAAGCTATATAAAAGTGAAAATCAGAGACAATATCTCGCCTCGTTTTCAAAATATATAACACAGCTTTCTTCCAAGACCCAGGAAGAAATCCTATCCTCAGTTTTTGATGAATTATTTCAAAATATGATTCTCCCGATGTGGAATAAACATCAAGTTCCTATATCACTTGTTGGTTCGATTTCGTTTCATTTCAAGGACCGATTAATGTATATGTTTGATAATTTTAATATTATCGCGGGCTCAATTCTAAAATCCCCTATAGAAGGTCTTATAAAGTATCATTCGTATGAGTAAAGAGATTAAAAGAATAGCAGTATATACATCTGGAGGAGATGCTCCTGGAATGAATGCCGCTGTTCGTGCAGTGGTCAGAACAGCTACCTATAACAACTTGCATGTATACGGTATTTACCAGGGATATGAGGGCATGATTAACGGTAATATAAAACGATTAGATAAAGCTGATGTAGCCAATATTCTTCAACTTGGAGGAACTAGGCTGAAGACTGCCCGAAGTGCTGAATTTCGAACTGAGAAAGGACGAGAAATGGCTTATGACTCTCTCGTGGCCCATGATATTGATGCTTGCATAGGAATTGGTGGTGATGGTACCTATACCGGAGCCAATGTATTCACAAAGACATATGACATTCCATTTATAGGCCTCCCTGGAACGATTGATAATGATATCTATGGAACTGACTATACTATAGGTTTTGATACGGCTATAAATACAGCGGTAGAAGCCATTGATAAAATTAGAGATACTGCGGATTCTCATAACAGGCTGTTCTTTATAGAAGTAATGGGAAGACATGCGGGTTATATTGCTCTTCATACTGGGATTGGAACAGGTGCAGGCTCAATATTTTTACCGGAGACTGACACAGACATTGATGAATTTGTACAACAATTACAGAAGTCTACCAAGCGTAAGAAATTATTCAACTTAGTAGTAGTAGCCGAGGGGAATCAAAATGGGAATGCTATGGAAATAGCAGCTCAAATAAAGGAAAAGTACGGCATCGAATCGAAGATTACGATTATCGGTCATTTGCAGCGAGGAGGATCTCCTTCAGCGTTCGATAGAGTACTTGCAAGTAGGTTAGGTTATTCAGCAGTCAATGCACTCCTTGAAGGGAAAGAGAATATGGCGCTGGGTGTAGAGGAGAATAAAATATCTTATACTTCATTTGAAGATGCCATTACGAAAAAGAAGGAGTTCAGTCAAGAGATGTGCCATATGGCCAAGGTGCTCTCACTTTAAAATATAAGTATTTGAAGTCTAAGGAATTACAATAGTTTCTACTTGCCTCTGTAAGCCATCCGAGATTCGTAAAAAGTATAAACCTGAAGCTAAACCTCGTAAGTCTAAACCAGTTAAACCTGGTCTTATAATCTCTGATCTTACTAATTGACCGGATTGAGATACTAGTTCAACACGAACCTCTTCCTTTTGATTCGCATCTCCAGAATATTCTATTTCTAATTTTTGATCTTTACGGATAGGATTAGGAAATACTTTATACTTATTTTCTACAATAGGCAGTTCTGTGGAAGTACTTACAGTTTTACTGAAATAAGCATTCGCGTGATTAAAGGCATCAATTCCTATTTTAATTCCAGCTATGCGCCCAGGAATATCGTCCGCAGGAGGATGAATCCCTCCCCATATTCGAGACAAACTTGTCTGATCTGAGGCATCTCTATATGTCGCCCATTGTAATTCTAAGTCTACAGAGGGGCCTTTTTCAAAAACTAAAAAATTATCTTTTGGAGCTTGAAAAACGCCCATTCCTCCTGGGAAATATTCATCTCCAGTCATCAAAGTTAATACTTCCGCAGCAGCACGAGAGAATGTAGAATGACCAGATACATATCCTGCAAATGGTGGGGTTACAAATGTAGGTCTTTGATAAGGCCACCACTCTTCGGCTAATATCCAACCAACACCAGCAACATCCACAGAAGGATCTTCTATGAACGTAGGACCATTCCAAGCCTTGATTTTAATCTTTCCTTCCGCATCCGAATAACGATCTAAGAGTGTATCACCCGTTTCTATAACCTCTATATATTCAGGAAGAAGAGGTAACCCATGAACATTATAATTAGACAAGCTTGTATCACTAC
The DNA here is from genome assembly GCA_047634015.1 of Saprospiraceae bacterium. Classification (GTDB taxonomy): domain Bacteria; phylum Bacteroidota; class Bacteroidia; order Chitinophagales; family Saprospiraceae; genus JAJRXG01. Next base: position 11,067 of record JBLIDB010000109.1, on the reverse strand, counting down.
ATTGCCCTACAGTCCCCATATATCGGATAGCACTAACGGGTCGAATATAATCGTACCAACCTTTTATACTCCAAGTGGATATCGCAGCATCATGAACAGCACCACCTAAAGTTATATATGCTTTGAGATCATATTCTAATGGATTCAGATTCTCTCCCTGCCCCATCCACTGATAGGAAAAATCAGGATGATCAATAACAGAATTAAGTAGGGTAAACCAATGACCTGGAGGCGTTTCAGAATCCGGGCCATCTGCCCAAAATTCAGCGAGTACTCTGGAATAATCTCCACGAGGTACCATTTGGATTTCATACGGTTCACCTGTAACTGGATTCATTTCCCTTCCTTCACTAATATCACCACCTTCCAATGTATTATAAAAAGATCTATAATCAAGAATGTCTGAAGGAAGCGCGTCTATCTTACCAATACTATTGGGTGAGATATCCCACATTACTCCATCATTGGGATCCAACATACTAGACCAGATGGACACGAGCATAAAGCCCCATTTATATTCTTCACTCGATGCATCTTGCCCCTCATCTGATAAATAAGGTGGCGGTCCTGGATCATTATAAACCCTCCATGAGTCTCCAAAATGATCCATTAAGGTTTCGGAATCTGAAGAATCCAAAGCAAATGGAACTACATTACCCCATTCTGGCCCCAAGAAAGAAGGAATATTAGATGGCCGTACGTTACCCGATTGATCAATGAATACATCAAATGCAATTGGTTGCCATCTATTAGGATCGCGAAGATTCGCGTTTCCCTGATTTTTAATGATCATTGGATCGTTCTCAGGTCTATATTGAATATTTCGATACAGATTCTCTTCATTCGCGCCATCTTTTAATCCAAATTGGATAACACTTTCTGCTATATAATTCCCTAGCACCCCTGGTCTTGGATCACTTACATATGAAGTAGATGTAACAGATATATCATATCCATAATCTTCCATCATCTCATTAAGCATTTCCTCTATTTCTAAAAATCCTGGTGCAAATAAGAATCTATGAAACATCAATCGATAAACCGCATAAGTCATTGCCTCTTCCTGCGCTAATTTGATATCAGCGTCTTCAGCTGGAATCTCAATTCCTTCGAAACCGAAATAATATCCGTTAACAGTATCACCTATAAAATACGGTGTATTTTCTTCCTCATAAAGCGCCCAAGCATCGTACATAGCAGCAGAAATATGAAATAGATTCCGAGCATGAACAGTAGGTCTCGCGAAGTCATTTCTGATTGCCCCAAGAAGAACTTCATTTAACTCTCTTGCACGGGAATGCTCCTGTGCATTTGCGAGTTGAAATAACATGGAGGTTAAAATTGTAAAAATAACTATACGTAAACACTTCATAATCTGTATATTACTTATATAAAAGTACTATAATAAGTAGTTCTGTATGTCTTTCATTTTAGTAAAGTTAGGAACTCCATCTATGTAAAGCTGCCAATCCCCATGAGGATTATAACCCAAAACATCCATTTGTGCGTTAACGGCTCCCATCGCCCCTGACCAGGTATCTTCGATCACTAAACACCTTGAGGGATGAACATTCATCTTTTGGGCCGCATATAAGAATAATGCAGGCTCTGGTTTCCATTGCTGAACATCATAAGCACTGAATATTCTATCCTCAGAAAAGTACTTTGCCAAACCAGTTGCTGGTAATGTAATTTCCATTTTCCTTTTTGGAGCATTGGATGCTACGCAATAAGGTACTGTAAGTCCTTTTAATAGGTCCCCTACTCCCGAAATTGGTTTTAATTCATCATTAAAGAGTGCGAAGCATCTTTCCCTATAGGATACTTCAAACTTCTTATCATCGATAAAAACTCCTTGTTCTTTTATGAAAGTCGTAATATGCCCTATCGTCTTCCCCGCAAAGAGACCCAAACAAGTCTTCGTATCAATTGAGATATTTAACTCATTAATCATCTCAGCAATTAATCGATTGGTCAATGGTTCACTATCGACCAATGTTCCATCACAATCAAATATTACTAAGTCATATGCTCTTTTCATATTCTATTATTCTATAAAGAACAAGATGTGTGTGGCTATAATAGCCACACACATCTTATATAAATTATTCCTTAATTGTAATCCTTTACCTATGCCTTAAGGGCATCAAACATCATCTGTCCTATTTGTGCAGGAGAATTCACTACATGAATTCCACACTCACCTAAAATTCTCATCTTGGCTTCTGCTGTATCATCAGCTCCACCGATAATTGCTCCGGCGTGACCCATTGTACGGCCTTTAGGCGCAGTTTGTCCAGCAATAAATCCAACCACAGGCTTAGTCTTATTAGCTTGTACCCATCTTGCCGCATCTGCTTCCATTGAACCACCGATTTCTCCAATCATGATGATCCCCTCAGTTTCCGGATCATTCATAAGCAACTCAACAGCATCTTTGGTAGTCGTACCCACAATCGGATCACCTCCTATTCCTATACATGTGGATTGCCCCATCCCAGCTTTAGTTACCTGATCCACAGCTTCATAAGTTAATGTTCCAGAACGAGAGACAATCCCTATAGATCCTTGGCGGTGTATAAAACCAGGCATTATACCTAACTTTGCCTCACCTGGGGTTATAATACCAGGACAATTCGGGCCTATAAGTTGCACATCTCTGCCATTGAGATACGCTTTAACTTTAACCATATCCTGAACGGGAATCCCTTCTGTAATACAAACGATCACTTTGACACCAGCGTCCGCAGACTCCATAATCGCATCTGCAGCAAAACGTGGTGGCACAAATATGATAGAAGTATCAACTCCCTCTTTCTCCACACTTTCCGCTACCGTATTAAAAACAGGTCTATCAAGATGTTTTTGTCCTCCTTTTCCAGGTACGATACCGCCTATTAAGTTAGTGCCATACTCAATCATTTGCTCTGAATGAAAGGTCCCTTCCTTTCCTGTGAATCCTTGAACAGCAACTCGACTGTTCTTATTCAGTAATACGCTCATTCTCTTATTTATATTCTAGTCATTAACAATAAACACATCTTCACCCTTCTTACTTATAAAGTACTTTTCTCTAGCGTACTTTTCTTTGTTGCTCATGAGGTCTTCATAAATAATTTTGGCCTCTGCCAACTTTACTTTATACATCTCTTCGCTCTCCTCCATCTTATTCAACTCTGTTGTCAGTTTATACTGTTTTATCCAACTGTACTTACTGTCCAAAACAGCAATCCACAACAAAAACAATAAACAAGTTACTGTATACCTATTAATGCATTTATCTAAAAATATCGTCCGATTCATCTGCTTTATAATCTTTTACACATTAAAGATAATCATAATCTATCTTACTAAGGTCTTTCCCGGATAATATGCATCAGCTCCTAACTCCTCTTCGATTCTAAGTAACTGGTTATACTTCGCAATTCTATCACTACGCGATGCAGATCCGGTTTTAATCTGCCCTGTATTCAGCGCAACTGCCAAATCCGCAATCGTAGTGTCTTCCGTTTCTCCAGACCTATGACTCATTACACTCGTATAAGAATTCTGAGTAGCCATATTAACTGCATCTATCGTCTCTGAAAGAGTTCCAATCTGATTTACCTTAATTAGAATAGAATTTGCCGCCTTCTCTTCTATACCTCGCTTTAATCTCTTAGTGTTCGTAACAAAAAGGTCATCCCCTACTAACTGTACTCTATCTCCGATAGCACTATTAAGTTTAATCCAACCATCCCAATCGTCCTCATCTAAACCATCTTCGATAGAAAGAATTGGATAATTATCTACCCAGTCAGTCCAATAAGATATCATCTCATCAGTTGTCATTTCTTTCCCTGAAGATTTATGTAAGCGATAGACACCCTTCTCTCGATCATAAAACTCAGAAGCTGCTGCATCCATAGCGATCATCACTTGTTCTCCTGGCTTATAACCCGCCGTCTCAATTGATTTAAGAACTATTTCAATAGCCTCTTTATTTGAACCAATATTAGGCGCAAATCCCCCTTCGTCTCCTACATTAGTAGAGTATCCTTTACTCTTTAATACATCCTTGAGGTGGTGAAAGATTTCTACACCCATTCTCAATCCATCAGAAAATGTGTCTGCACCCACTGGCATGATCATAAACTCTTGAAAATCAATGCTGTTATCAGCATGAGATCCTCCATTAAGAATATTCATCATTGGAACAGGCATTACGTGTGCATTAACCCCTCCGACATATCTGTATAGTGGCATTTCAAGCTCAGCAGCTGCAGCGTGCGCAGCCGCAAGAGAAACGCCTAAGATAGCGTTAGCACCAAGTTTAGCCTTATTCTCTGTTCCATCTAAATCAATCATGATCTTATCTATTGATCGTTGATCAAAAACTGAGATGCCGATTAATTCTTGGAGAATATCTGTGTTTACATTCTCTATCGCTTTCACAACACTCTTACCCATGAAGTAAGATTTATTACCGTCTCGCAATTCTACCGCTTCATACTTTCCTGTAGATGCCCCAGAAGGTACAGCTGCTCTACCGACAGTACCTGAATCAGTCATTACCTCTACTTCGACAGTTGGATTTCCTCTCGAATCCAATATTTGTCTTCCTAAAATATCTACTATCTCACTCATGATTTCTGGCTTTTTAACATTTCTACAAATTCATCAAACAAATATCTCGAATCGTGTGGACCTGGAGAAGATTCAGGATGATACTGCACGCTAAATGCTGGCAACTTCCTATGTCTTATACCTTCTACAGTACCATCGTTTAAGTTTATGTGTGTCACTTCCACGGTTTCAAGGTTCTTCTCTATTGCATCGGGACTCACTCCAAAACCATGATTCTGGGAAGTTATCTCACATTTACCTGTGACCATATTCTTCACAGGGTGGTTAATCCCTCGATGTCCATTATGCATTTTATAAGTCGGAATTCCTAGAGCCAATGCCAAAAGCTGATGGCCTAAACAAATTCCAAACAATGGTTTTTTGTCTTCTAATGCCCGCTTTACAAAATTCACCGCATAATCCATAGAAGATGGATCTCCTGGTCCATTTGATATGAAATAACCGTCCGGATCCCACGCGTCAATTTCTTCATAAGAGGACTTGGCTGGAAATACCTTTACCCTACAACCACGCTCCTCAAAACATCTAAGAATATTCTTCTTGGTTCCATAATCCAATACAGCTACTTTGAATGGTGCATCTTTGTTCCCAAGTTCATATGGCTCTACGGTAGTAACTTTTGAAGCCAATTCTAATCCTTGCATAGAAGGTTGACCTTTAAGATGTAACTTCAGTTCATCGATACTTTTTCCTGAATCACATGATATCAAAGCATTCATTGCCCCTTTATCACGGATATGTCGAACTATGGCTCTGGTATCCAATTCTGCAATAACCATAACTTTCTGACTTTCAAAATAGGATCTGATATCTTGAGAAGCCATTTCACGTGAATGCCTAAAAGTAAAGTTTTTACAGACAAGACCTGAGATTTGGATCCTCTCAGATTCAGCCTCATCATCTTTTACTCCGTAATTTCCAATATGCGCATTTGTTGTGACCATCATCTGTCCAAAATAGGATGGATCAGTAAACACCTCTTGGTAACCTGTCATACCCGTATTGAAACAAAGCTCTCCAGTGGATAATCCAGGGATACCATAAGAGATTCCCTCATAAATAGTTCCATCTTCTAAAAGTAATACGGCTGTGCTCATATTTGACGACGACATGGCAAGTGATTTTAAGTAGCAAATATAAAAAAAGGTGATAGCTCTTACTAAGCTATCACCTTTATTAAATCTTTAATATGAAATGAATCCTATTCCTCTTGAGCTTCTGCTTCAACCGGAGGTGTCACTGCAACATCGGATGCCTTATTCCTTCTACCACGACGCGTTCTTTTTGCTCCAGTATTCTCTTTTGCAGTAAGCAATGTCTCATTGAAATCTACCAATTCTATCATGGCCATCTCTGCAGCATCTCCTTGTCTTGTTCCCGTCTTGATGATACGAGTGTAACCACCTGGACGTGCCAAAACCTTAGGACCAACTGTTGTGAATATTTCATCAACAGCCTCTTTACTCTGAAGATAACTAAAAACGACTCTTCGAGAGTGTGTAGAATTATCCTTAGACTTCGTAATAATCGGCTCAACATAAACTCTAAGAGCTTTCGCCTTTGCTAATGTTGTGTTGATTCTCTTATGCTCGATCAATGCATTTGCAAGATTCTTAAGAAGCGCTGCTCTATGCCCCTTCTTGCGTCCTAAATGATTGAATTTCTTTCCGTGTCTCATTTTACTATTTTATAAAGACGACTACTCTTCGTCCAACTTATACTTTGACAAATCCATTCCAAAAGTTAATCCTTTGGTAGTCAATAGCTCTTCAATCTCTACTAACGACTTCTTACCAAAGTTTCTAAACTTCAATAATTCATGAGTATCAAACTTCACCATCTCTCCAAGAGAATTAATCTTAGCCGCCTTTAGACAATTGTATGCTCTTACTGAAAGATCCAAATCTTCCAATGAAGTCTTCAACAACTTACGCATGTGTAGAATATGCTCATCTACAACATCTTCCTCTCGCTTACTACTATCTTCGAATGTAATATTCTCATCTGTTATCAACATCAAATGTTGAATCATGATCTTTGACGCCTCCTTCACCGCTTCTTCAGGATGGATAGTACCATCAGTTTTGACATTTATAGTCAATTGCTCATAATCCGTCTTTTGCCCTACACGTGTATTTTCAACACTGTAATTGACATTTTTGATCGGAGTATAAATCGCATCTACTGGAATTACTCCTATTGGCGCATCTTTAGGTAAGTTTTCCTCAGAAGGCACGTAACCCTTACCCTTAGTAACAATAAGTTCCATTTCCAAACTTACAAATGGCTCCATATTACATATTACCAAATCAGGATTCATGATTTTAAAACCATTTGTGAATCCTTCTATATCACCTGCAGTAAACTGCTCTTTACCACTAATTGTTAAGTAAATCTTCTCCTCGCTTACCTCCTCAGCATTTAAGATACGCTTCAATCTGATTTGCTTAATATTCAGAATGATATCTACAACATCTTCTACAATACCTTTGATTGTACTAAACTCATGTTCTACCCCTGCTATACGAACTGCACTAACAGCATAACCTTCCAATGAACTAAGGAGTATACGACGTAGTGTATTCCCTATAGTTTGACCAAATCCGGGCTCTAAAGGTTTGAACAAAAAAGAACCAGCAAAATCATCAGACTTTTGTAATAAGATCTTATTGGGCTTCTGAAAATTTAAAATGCTCATAGAGACTTGTGTTCGTGTTAAATGAAATAGATAGAATTACTTAGAGTACAATTCGACGATCAACTGCTCATTGATCTTTTCTGGAATCTGCTCTCTTTCCGGAGCGGCAATAAACTTACCTTGTTTAAGATCTGGATTCCATTCCAGCCATGTCCACTTTCTAACTTCTGATTTGGAAGAGGCCATTGAAGTGTGTATCACTTCAAGACCTTGAGACTTCCCTCTAACAGATATTATATCATCTGGTCGTAAAGTATGAGAAGGGATATTAGACAATATTCCGTTGACACATATATGTTTATGAGTCACTAATTGCCTAGCAGCTCTTCTTGTTGGAGCTATTCCAAGTCTAAAGACCGTATTATCCAATCTTGATTCTAATAATTGCAAAAGAATCTCACCTGTTACACCAGACTTACTTGAAGCCGTCTTAAAGATGTTTCGAAATTGTCTTTCTAAAACACCATAGGTGTATTTAGCCTTTTGCTTCTCCATAAGCTGGATCGCATAATCCGACTGCTGCTTCCTTCTTCTCGAAGTGCCATGCTGTCCGGGGCGATACTTACGCTTATCAAAAGCTCTATCTGGGCCATAAATAGCCTCTCCAAAAGCTCTTGCCTTTTTTGTCTTCGGTCCTGTATATCTTGCCATTCTTAGCTAACTATAAGTTATTATACTCTTCTTCTTTTCGGTGGACGACAGCCATTGTGTGGTATTGGCGTTCTATCCTTAATTCTAGACACCTTGATACCACTGGAATCAATAGCTCTAATTGCTGCTTCTCTCCCAGATCCAGGCCCTTTTACGTTAACCTCTACAGATCTTAGACCCGCATCATACGCCTTTTGAGCGGCATCAGATGCTGCCATTTGGGCTGCATATGGAGTGTTCTTTTTAGACCCTCTAAAACCAGCCTTTCCAGCTGATCCCCAAGAAATTACATGCCCCTGCTTATTACAAAGCGAGACGATGATATTATTAAAAGACGCATGAATAAATGCAATCCCATCAGGTTGAACGACGACCTTACGTTTCTTGTTCTTATTGACTTTAGCCATTACTTAGTAGCTTTTTTCTTGTTAGCAACTGTCTTCTTTCTTCCTTTTCTGGTACGCGCATTTGTCTGAGTACGTTGCCCACGCACTGGGAGACCTCTTCTATGTCGTATACCTCTATAACTTCCGATATCCATCAGACGTTTAATATTAAGCTGAAGTTCACTTCTCAATTCACCTTCAACCTTATATTCAGACTGAAGCATCGCAGCAATATCACGGATGTTATCATCCGTCCATTCATTGACTTTCGTGCTTTCGTCTATACCTGCTCTTTCAAGGATCTCGACAGCTCGGCTGGAACCGACGCCATAGATATATGTTAATCCTATAACTCCCCTTTTATTCTTGGGTAGATCTACACCTGCTATTCGTGCCATCTAAAGTTGTTTTTAACCTTGTCTTTGTTTAAATCTGGGATTCTTTTTGTTTATCACATAAAGTCTCCCCTTTCTTCTGACGATCTTACAGTCTGTAGATCTTTTTTTAATTGAAGTTCTAACCTTCATTCTCTAAAAATTTTTGGACCATGAGTTACCTCAATCCCCTATTTATATCTAAATGTTATCCTTCCTCTCGATAAGTCATAAGGCGACATTTCAACCGCCACTTTATCTCCAGGTAGTATTTTTATATAATACATCCTCATTTTGCCAGATATAGTGGCAGTAATGAGGTGATTGTTCTCTAATCGGACTCTAAACATCGCATTTGACAATGCTTCTTCGATGACTCCGTCTTGTTTTATTAAGTTTTTCTTTGCCATAAAAATTTGGGAGTGCAAATATCTATTTTTTTAGCGATATTTTCTGAATATTATCATTTTTGTCTATAACGTCCTCTATTAAGCTATGATCTGAAAGAATATCAGCCTCTCCATTGCGAATTGCTATGGTATGCTCGTAGTGAGCAGATGGCTTTTTATCCTTAGTATATATGGTCCATCCATCACTCCCTTGAGCAACTCGATGTGTTCCCATATTTATCATAGGTTCAATTGCAATTACTAAACCATCCTTCAATCTAACACCTCTTCCTCGTTTACCGAAGTTTGGCACCTCTGGTTTTTCATGAAGACTTTTACCAAGACCATGACCCACCAATTCTCTTACGACACCGTAACCATGCAATTTCTCCGTGTGATGCTGGATGGCATAGCTAATGTCCCCAAGACGATTATCTGTATTTGCTGCTTCTATACCTTTGTACAGAGACTCTTTTGTAACCACTAAAAGCTGCATTATATCTCTACTTATTTCTCCTATAGCAAATGTGTAAGCGGCATCTCCGTAATATCCTTTATCATAAACCCCACAATCAATAGAGACAATATCTCCATTTTTAAAAGGCTCTTTTTGCGGTAATCCATGTACCACTACTTCATTAGTAGAAATTAGTAGTGTTGATGGACAACCGTATAATCCTTTAAATCCAGGATCTGCACCATGGTCTCGGATAAACTCCTCCGCCTTGATATCCAAATCCTCTCCTACTGCTCCCTCCTTAAGTTGACTTCCAACGTAAGCTAGTGTTTTCGAAACTAACAAGCAATTTTGTCGTATTAACTCTATCTCTTCATCTGTCTTATAAAGAATCTTACTCATAGATTCTTACATTCCAGCCCCTATAGGTTGCATACCACTTCTTCCTTTCAATTTACCTGACTTCACTAAACCATCATACTTACGCATAAGTAAATGACTTTCTATCTGCTGCAGGGTATCAAGTACAACTCCAACAAGTATCAACAGTGATGTCCCACCAAAGAAGAATGCAAATGCATCATTCACTCCGAACCTCGCAGCAAAAGCGGGAAATATAGAAATCAATCCAAGAAAAATAGATCCTGGCAGTGTTACTCTTGTCGTCAATGTATCAATAAAATCCTGCGTACTTCTTCCAGGTTTTACGCCAGGTATAAAAGCATTCTGTCTTTTCAAATATTCTGAATATTGCTTCGGATTCACCAATAGGGCTGTGTATACATATGTAAAAAGCACTACTAATGTGAAGAATATTAAATTATAAGGTAAGCTCTTCCAATCTCCTAATGCCATTAGTAAAGGATTTGAAGCACTATCTGCACCAGCCGCCCATGTACCGATCTGCATCGGTAAAAACATAATCGCTTGCGCAAAGATGATAGGCATTACTCCAGCAGCATTCACTTTCAATGGAATATAATCTCTCGCTCCAGCCATCGGAACTGATCCAGCTCCTCGCCCTACCATCCGTTTAGCAAACTGCAACGGAATCTTTCGAACTCCCTGGACAATCATTATTGACGCCATGAAGATGAAGAATAGCACTACCATTTCTAATATGAATATAAATAATCCACCGTCGTTAAATTGCGTTATTACTTCCGCAAAAAATGCAGTTGGCAATGTTGCAATTATACCTATCATGATAAGCAAAGACACACCATTTCCAATACCACTCTCAGTAATCCTTTCTCCTAACCACATCGCAAACACAGTTCCTGCAGAAAGGATTATTATACTACTGAACCAGAATATGGGCGCGCTTACAGTTGGAGAAATTGCTCCAGGTATACTTTGGATATATCCTAAATAAGCACTACCCTGAACAAGCGTAATTGCAACTGTTAGCCATCTTGTTATTTGACTTAATTTCTTTCTTCCTGATTCCCCTTCCTGCTGTTGCAATCTTTGGAAATATGGTACC
>JBLIDB010000108.1:0-15995 GCA_047634015.1 Saprospiraceae bacterium | reverse complement strand
ATTGCGAAAACATTTTCATAACCATAGCTATGGTTATGAAAAGAAATAGAGCTTTGTCCTGACTATCAAGGAGTTATTCTCGACAATCAGCCCATTTCTTATATCACTTCAGTAACTGTGAATTAATAAGTTGGTGATTTCGAGGAGTTTATTTTAGTTTTAGTTATTGCTTTAATGCAGGATAATTGTTGATACTTTGACTGAATTAAAGTTAAAAATGAGGGTAAAAGAATCCATCCAAATTGGTTAGTTATTATTTCACCGTTACTTAGTTGAATAATACTTTTATAAAATTCTAAACATGCCTATACAATCAAAGAGCGCTATTGCCACTGGAGATGGAAAATTTGTAATAGAGAATGTTAGCATTGCAGATCCGAAACATGATGAAGTAATTGTGAAAATTATGGCAGCAGGTATCTGTCATACGGACTACGATTCGCTATCATGGGGGAAGCCGATAGTGATGGGGCATGAAGGGTCTGGAGTGGTGCACATGGTTGGAAGGGATGTAAGAGATTTGCACGTTGGAGATCAAGTGATATTGAATTGGGCGACACCATGTATGACTTGCTTCCAGTGCAAAGAAGGCAATCAACATATTTGCGAGCGTAATTCCCCTGTAGTAGCAGGAGGCAATGGATTCACTCCAGGTCACGCGCATCTGGAAGGAACATTATGGAATGGGATCCCTATCGAACGCTCCTTTAATCTGGGGACCTTAAGTGAGTTTGCTATTGTAAAAGAGTCGGCAGCGGTAAAAGTAGAAGAGCCCGAATTGAACTTTGCAGCTGCGGCCATTATAAGTTGCGGTGTTATGACAGGCTACGGATCAGTTGTAAATGCAGCTAAACTAAAAGCAGGAAGTTCAGCAGTTGTATTAGGATGTGGTGGGGTAGGATTGAATGTCATTCAGGCATGCGAAATCTCAGGAGCATCTAAAATTATTGCCATAGATGTCAATCCTAACAAGTTGGAATTGTCAAGGCAATTTGGCGCGACCCACACTTTACTGGCTGACAAAAATGATAATGGTTTACTCCAGATGGCAGCACAAGTTAAGAAGATGCTGGGAGGCCGAGGGGCCGACTATGCATTTGAATGTACAGCCATTCCAGCATTGGGAGTGGCGCCATTGGCTATGATTAGGAATGGCGGGACAGCAGTGCAAGTGAGTGGAATAGAAGAGGCGATCTCAGTAGATATGAGATTGTTTGAATGGGATAAAATTTATATTAACCCGTTATATGGTCAATGCAGACCTCAGATAGATTTTCCAAAATTAATGCAACTTTACAAAAAAGGAGACTTGAAATTAGATCAGATGATCACGAGAACTTACAAATTGGATGCGCTTGATACTGCCTTAGATGATCTGTTGGCAGGTGAGAATGCCAAGGGAGTTGTGGTATTTGATTAGAATATAAGATATGAGTAGTTTTAATACAATAGAGCTTTCGGATAGTTCTTATGAACGAGATGGATTGCGCTTTTTGACCGCCAAGACTGATAACCTTCAGGGCAGAGGAGATATATGTATCTATGTTCCTGAAGTAGCCAAAGATATAAGCAACCTACCTATATACATCCTCCTTCATGGAGTCTATGGAAGTTCATGGGTCTGGGCCTATAAAGGCGGGGCACATATCACTGCACATAGATTGATTGCGAATCAGGAGATTGAGCCCGCTATTATTGCTATGCCTTCAGATGGATTGTGGGGTGACGGATCTGCATACTTCACACATCATCAGAAGCAGTTTGATCAATGGATAGTCAATGACGTACGCACGGCGATCATTGAGAATATTCCAGCTTCAGGTGCAAAGTCTAAACTATGCATAGGCGGTCTATCGATGGGAGGATATGGAGCATTGATGTTGGGTGGGAGATTCCCTGAGAAGTTTGCGGCCATCTCAGGACATAGTTCAATAACGAAACTGGAGCAAGTGAAGCAGTTTGTCGAAGAACCTATAGAGGCCTATACCAATGCTGCTGAAATTCCAGATGTCATAGATGCTATGATTAAGAACAGTGATCGCTTACCAGTATTACGGTTTGATTGTGGGATTGATGACCCACTTATCGATGCTAATAGAATCCTGCATGATCAGTTGCTTGAGTCCCATATCCGCCATGAATATGAAGAGTTTCCAGGAGGACACGAATGGAGTTATTGGCAACAGCATGTAGAGAGGACTTTTAGATTTTTTGATAGGATTATAAAGCGGAGTAATGTGGTAGATGCTATTTGATTATCCTGAAGGTATACTATCTTAGAGAAATGTATCGTAACCGTTCAGATAGGAGTAGGGTATTGATTTACAGACGTTAGCCAAAAATAGAACAAAGGAAAAAGTTTATGAAAATTGGAATTTTTCAAGATATACATGCAAACCTTCCTGCCTTTAAAAAATAATTAGATATTTTTAATGAAAACAACTATGATAAAATATATCATATTCGAGATTTAATTGGAATAGGTCCCCATCCGAAGAAAGTGTTTGAATTGGCCAATAAAACAGAGAATTTAGCTTTAATAATGGGAAATCATGATTATTGGTTTGCTTTTGGAATACCCAGCCCAAGACCAAAATTAATGAGTGAAGAAGAATTAGAGCACCAAAAATGGAACCATGAAAAAATAGGTAAAGAGTATCGGAAAATTGCTCAAAAGTGGAAGTTTGTAGAGTAACTAAAAATAGACAATAAAAAAGAAATATCGTTTTTGCACTATGGATATGATGAAAAGAAAAATTGGTTTAAAGAGTATGTCAAAGATCCTAATGTTAAAAGTTTAGATAAACTATTTGAAGGAATAAACACGGAAATTATTTTTTATGGACACAATCATGAACCAAGTGATATAATAGGAAATTGCAGATATGTAAATCTTGGTTCTACAGGTTGTAATAATAAACCCGAGGTTAGAGTAGGAATACTGAATATAAAAGAAGAAAATATAGAATTGGTGAAAATATTTGAATCATATGATGATGATGGTTTAATGGAAGATTTCGAGCATAGAAAAGTGCCTGCAAGGGAATTTATAGTAAGACATTTTATTACAAGAAAGTAAAACCGGTGGTTAGCAATGAGTATAGTATATGAGTTCGTGCCTCACTCTTTTACATCAATAAAATCAAATAATAGAAATGTAAAGGCAAAATATAGGAAATCATTACCTTCCGAGCAGTTTACTTTTAAGACTAAGAGATTTTTAAGAAAGAAAGAATATTAGTATGGATATAGCAACATTTATTGGAAGATTTCATCCGCTTGTGGTTCATTTACCTATAGGTTTTTTGCTTATAGCTGCTACTTTAAAAGTGATAAAGAGCCGGTATCCGCAGCGCTTTTCTGATCTAAATAGTGCGATTGGGATTTGCTTACTGTTAGGCTCTATGGCCGGAGTATTGGCATGTGTTCTTGGATATTCACTGTCTCTTGATGGAGGGTATGATACGAATACAGTGTTTTGGCACAAATGGTTGGGCATTGGAGTGGTAGTGGTAGCCTTCACTTCTTGGCTTGTACATGAACGGTTTTCTAATCGTAACTACTTGTCCCATGTCTTGTTTGGAGGGTTTTCCATTCTGCTTTTGTTGACAGGGCATTTGGGTGGTAATCTGACGCATGGTAGTGATTATTTGATAGCACATGCACCTGCAATAGTCCAAAATATCTTCGGGCATAATTCATCCGATAATGATCTTACGGATATACCTTCAGAGCCGGATTCCATAAGTGTCTATCGGCATATCGTAGCGCCAGCGCTCCAAGAAAAATGCGTAAACTGTCATAATTCCTCCAAAAGTAAAGGAGGACTTGATTTAAGTACGGATCAAGGAGTACTGGCAGGTGGTGATGATGGGCTATTCATAGCGCCGGGTGATCTACATGAGAGCGGGTTATTTAAGAGAATAACGCTGGATGCAAGTAGCAAAAAGTATATGCCTCCAGCAGGGTTGCCGATAGCTTACAGCGAAATTAAGCTTATAGAATGGTGGATAAAAGAAGGTGCATCACTTGATGATCGACTCGGAGATAAGGAGATTCCAGAAAGTATTTCTGAGTTATTATGGAATGCATTTAAAATAGATACCAAACCGAAGGAATTATATGATCAGATAACTTTAGAAGCAATCGATGAGAAAGTATTAGTAGCGCTCAATGCTTCTGGTTTTGTAGCTAAGAAGATTTCGGCTCAACATGAATTGCTGGATGTTAGAATGGCAAATTCATCATTAACTAATGGAAGTATTTCAGATTTGGTAAAAGCCAAAGACTATATTATATACTTGGATTTAGGAGGAGAGGATATAAAAAGAAACGACTGGGAGGAACTTGCTCAATTGACAAACCTGTCACGATTAAAATTAAATAATTCATCTATTACAGACGACCAATTGGAATTTGTAAAAGAATTGAAGAATTTAGAAAGCCTGAATCTATATGGGACTATGATTACGGATGAGAGTGTGATACATCTGGCTCAACTCACAGGACTGAAAAGAGTTTACTTATGGAATACAAAATTTACTCCTGAAGGTGTAGCTGAATTACAAGAAGCGTTGCCGGAACTTGAAATAGTTTTTGAATCATGAGGAATACGGTTGTTATGAATTATTGGACGATATTGGTGTGTGTCGTATTGATAGTTTTGCACACTTCTTGTAAAATATCCATACCAGAAGAGTACACGGCTGAGCTGGAAAACTTGCCAGAGTATTTAGATTTCAATATTCATGTGAAGCCCATTCTATCAGATAAATGTTTCTCATGTCATGGGCCAGACAAAGGGAAAAGAGAAGCTGACTTAAATCTTGATAACGCAGAGAGTGCCATGGCCTCACTAACGAATAGTCCTGGGAAGGTGGCAATTACTCAAGGGAATATAGGGAGCAGTGAGGTCTATCACCGGATTATAAGTGATGATCCAGAATACATAATGCCTCCTCCGGATTCCCATTTATCACTTACAAAAAGAGAGAAGACGATTATAATGAAATGGATTGATGATGGGGCGGAGTATAAGCCCCATTGGGCATTTATAAAACCCCAAGAAATAACTCCTCCAGAACTGTCCTCAGATGCGAAGCCAAATAATGAGATTGATAATTTTGTAATTGATCGACTTGAGCGTGAAGGCTTACAGTTTTCTAAAGAAGCGGATAAAGAGTTATTATTAAGAAGGGCTTCATTTGATCTAACAGGATTGCCCCCTTCTGAAGTAGATGTTAGAGATTTTCTAAATGATGATGCTCCGAATGCTTACGAAAAACAAGTAGATAGATTGATCTCATCTCCACATTATGGTGAAAAGATGGCAATAGATTGGATGGATTTGGCGAGATATTCAGATACTCATGGATATCAAGCCGATTTTTATCGCGATGTCAGTCCGTGGAGAGATTGGGTTATTAAGTCTTTCAATTCGAATATGAGTTATGATCAATTCGTAGAATGGCAAATCGCTGGGGACTTGCTGCCTAAGGCTACAAGAGAACAGGTTTTGGCTACGACTTTTAACCGATTACACCCTCAAAATACGGAAGGCGGAATTATAGATGAAGAATATAGGGTAGAGTATGTTGCAGATCGGGTTTCAATTGTGGGGACAGGAATAATGGGATTGTCTCTCGCTTGCGCTAAATGTCATGATCATAAATTTGACCCTATAACTCAAAAAAACTTCTTTGAGATGTTTAGCTTTTTTAATAATGTGAATGAAACAGGGCAAATATCCTGGAATCACTCGATTCCTGTACCAACGCTTTTGCTCCCTTCTGATGAGCAAGAAGAAATAATCGCATATTTAGAAAATATAGTTACTGAAAAAATAGAAAATGTAGAGGCCATAAAAGATCAATCTCAAACAGCTGCGGAAGAATGGATAACTACTCATCAGTACAAATCTATACATGAAGATAAAGTCAGTCGAGGCTTGGTGGCAAATTTCAATTTAAATAACAACCTACGCAACAGTCGCAATTCTAATCAACTTGGAATAATGAGTCGCACAGCTTCCAAAGATGAAATGCCGACCTATACAAAAGGCCATGAGGGGAAGGGGCTTCTCCTTGATGGAGATGCGTGGTTAGACTTGCAGAAGATCGGAGTCTTTCGAAGAAAAGATGAATTCAGTATTGGTATATGGGTAAATATCCCTGAGGGGTTAGAAGAAGGGGTAATCTTTCATAAATGTGAGGGAGCGCGGTTGTATAGCTATAGAGGATATCATTTATATCTTAAGGACAACAAACTGGAATTAATGTTGGCGCATACGTGGCCAGATAATTCTATTGTAAAGCATACCGTTCAGGAGGTACCAAAAGATGAGTGGATCCACCTCATGCTTACTTATGACGGTTCGAGTCAAGCAGCTGGACTTAAGATTTACCAAGATGGGGAACAATTAGAAACCGAGATAGCAGTTGATAATCTTTATAAAGATATTACGCTCCATAAAATGGTAAATGGGACCGAATTCAACGCGATAGAACCAGGACTACAGATAGGTGCTCGCTGGAGAGGAGTAGGAATAAAGGGAGGCCAAGTAGATGATATTAGTGTCTATAATAAGGAATTGTCAGGAATCGAAGTCTTGAAAATTGCAGATCCTAGTTGTGCAATAACTTTATCCAATAAGACGCCTGATCATCTAAACGATATTGAAAGGACACTTCTGAAAGAATATTTTCTATATAATAAAACTGATGATTATAATTTAGCTTCTCTAGAACTTAGAGGTGCGAGGACTACCATCTTTGATACTATCGAGCAGGTCAAAGAGATAATGGTGATGAAAGAAATGGAAACACCACGAAAAGCTTATGTTCTCGAGAGAGGATTGTATGATTCTTATGGTGAGGAAGTATTCCCAAATGTTCCCGAATATATACTTCCATGGAAGGAGACATTTCCCAAAAACAGATTAGGTCTTGTGAAATGGTTAATGGATCGGGATCATCCGCTTACAGCAAGAGTGGCAGTAAATAGATACTGGCAGAATTATTTCGGTAGGGGATTGGTCGCATCAACAGAAGACTTTGGTAATCAAGGTGAGATGCCCAGTCATCTGGAATTATTGGATTGGCTTGCTTTAGAATTTATAAGTTCGGGTTGGGATATTAAGGCCCTACAGAAATCTATAGTTATGTCTGCTACATATCGTCAGAGCTCTATAACATCATCAGAATTGTTAGAATTAGATCCTGAGAATATACTTTTAGCAAGAGGCCCTCAAGCGAGACTCTCCAGTGAAATGATGAGAGACAATGCCCTTGCAGCCAGTGGATTGCTGAATAAGAAAATAGGAGGCGAAAGCGTATATCCTTATCAACCCGATGGCCTTTGGGCGATGAATACAGGAACGTACAAGCAAGATAAAGGTGACAAGCTCTATCGTCGTAGTCTTTATACAATCTGGAAGCGGACGGTGCCCAATCCAACTTTATCTACTTTTGATCAACCCGATAGAGAAGTGTGTACCGTCCGTCGGCAAAAAACGAATACTCCTTTACAAGCATTAGTCTTGTTAAATGATCCTACTTATTTAGAAGCTGCAAAAGTAATAGGAGAGACGATTACAAAAAATGAATCTATAGAAAAAGGAATTTCTATCGCATATAATAAAGCAACTGGCAGGAAAATTAATGCGGAACAATTAAAGGTGTTATTGAAACTTCAAGAAGAGGAATATGGAAAATTCAAAAGTGATAGAAATAGATCAAAAGGTTGGCTTGAGGCTGGAGATTATACGATCGATAACTCATTGAATAGAAATAGTGTAGCGGCCAATGCTGTAGTAGCCAGTGTGATACTCAATTCTGATGCTGTAATTACCAAAAGATAATAGAATGGATCATCACCACGATAACGATGTAATCAGATCAAATCATGCTGATCTCAAAAATGTTGAGGCTAAGATAGATAGGAGGAATTTCCTTACAAAGACTTCCTTGGGACTTGGTGCCGCTGCATTATCTTCATTGCTGGGTACCTCAAAATTATTAGGTAGTAGTACTTCTGAGAATCCATATGCATCCATGAACGTACTTGGTGGATTGGGAGATTTACCCCACTTTGTTCCCAAGGCGAAACGAATCGTATACCTATTCCAAAGTGGTGGGCCTTCCCAGTTTGAAACTTTTGACTATAAACCCAAACTTCAGAAACTATTTGGACACGAGCTGCCGCCTTCGGTTAGAAAAGGACAACGCTTAACAGGTATGAGTACCTATCAGTCTTCATTGCCGATTGCTCCATCGATGTTTGGATTTAATCAACATGGAGAAAATGGAACTTGGATCAGTGAGCTGCTGCCGCATACGGCAAAGGTAGTAGACGATATCTGTATTATTAAATCAATGTTTACCGAACAGATAAATCATGACCCTGCCATTACTTTTTTACAAACTGGAAACCAATTAGCAGGACGACCGTCTATCGGTTCTTGGTTGAGTTATGGGCTTGGCTCTGTCAATGAAAACCTCCCCAATTTTATAGTGCTGCTTTCTAAACCAGGAGGACAACCACTTTACTCCAGGCTCTGGGGCAATGGATTCTTGCCTACCGAACATCAAGGTGTACAATTCAGATCGGGAGCTGATCCAGTACTATTCTTGAATAATCCCGAAAATTATTCCGGAGAAGATCGGGGGCAGATGTTAGACTATTTGAAACAAATCAATGAAATACAGAATAGCACTTATGGAGATCCTGAGGTAGACGCTCGGATCACGCAATACGAGATGGCCTATAGAATGCAGACCTCCGTGCCGGAAGTGACGGATCTATCTGATGAGTCTGATGCTACCTTTGAGATGTATGGTGAGAACAGTAGGACACCGGGGACATATGCCGCAAACTGCCTATTAGCGCGTAAGTTGTTAGAGAAGGATGTAAGATTCGTTCAGCTCTATCATAGAGGATGGGATCAACATAGCTTTCTACCAGGAGGGATTAAGAACAAATGTGCGGAGACAGATCAACCTACAGCTGCGCTTCTAAAGGATCTCAAGCAAAGAGGATTATTAGAAGATACGCTTGTTATATGGGGTGGGGAATTTGGTAGAACAGTCTACTCCCAAGGGAAGTTAACTGCTACTAATTACGGCCGAGATCATCATCCTAAGTGTTTTTCTATGTGGATGGCTGGTGCCGGAGTCAAGAAGGGAATCTCATATGGAGAAACCGATGACTTTAGTTATAATATAATCAAAGACCCTGTTCATGTACATGATTTCCATGCTACACTAATGCATCTAATGGGAATAGATCATGAGCGTTTGGTATTCAAGCATCAAGGGCGGAGATATAGACTAACGGATGTCCATGGAGAGGTTGTGGAAGGAATATTAAGTTAACTGACTAATTAGAATTTATTCCGATATTCTGATGAAATTCAAAGGACAAAAAAATTTTAAAACGGATTGTTCTAACGTAAGTTGAAAAAGAATGAAGGCCAGTCAGTATATAGGCAATAAAAGCTTTGCCATCGTAGAAAATGAAATCGAAAGCCCAAGTCCTGGGGAAGTGCAAATAAAAGTAGCCTTCTGTGGAGTTTGCGGAACTGATATGCACATATTTCGTGGTAACATGGATCATCGAGTTGAAATGCCAATAACTATAGGTCATGAAATGTCTGGTGTGGTATCAGCGTTAGGTCAAGGCGTTCGTGGCTTTGAGATTGGGCAAAAGGTGGTAGTAAGACCACTTGATAATCGCGGGGAAAAACCTTCTGATAAAGGGTTTAGTCATATCTGTAAGCAATTGAAGTTTATAGGTATCGATAGTCCAGGTGCCATGCAGCAATATTGGAATGTCCCAAGCTTCGTATTGCATAAGTTGCCAGATGATACAGATTTAAAATTAGCAGCTTTGGTCGAACCACTTGCCGTCGCGTGCCATGATGTGCGCTTATCGGGTCTTCAAGAAGAAGAATATGCAGTAGTTTTAGGCGGAGGACCGATAGGCTTATTAGTAGCTATGGTAGCAAGCCAAACAGGTGCAGATGTAATGATCTCCGAAGTGAATCCTAAGAGAATCAAGCTAGCCCAATCTATGGGCTTTAATACTATTAATCCCTTAGAAAGCGATATAGCAGAAGTTGTAAATGAGAGAACTAAAGATCGAATGGCAGATGTGGTTTTTGAAGTAGCTGGTGTGCAAGCAACAGTTGATATCATGACGGAAATTGCGGGAATCAGAGGACGGATTGTTATGGTGGCCATTCATGCAGCTGCGAAAAAGGTAAACTTATTTCAAGTATTTTGGAAAGAGCTTAATCTAATAGGGGTAAGGGTCTACGAAAAAGAGGACTACGAGCAAGCCATATCTCTTATCACAGAAAATAAACTTCCTTTCGAGCAAATGATTACGGCAGTGGAACCATTGAGTGATATTCAAAAAGTATTTGAAGGAATCGATGATAATCCAGACGGCATGAAGGTGCTACTAGACTGTCAGAAATAATTATTAGTTTAAAGAATAGAGAATTATGAGTGTCTTAGGGAAATTCAACTTAGAAGGTAAAACTGCGCTTGTTACAGGATGTAAAAGAGGTATAGGTAAAGCTATGGCCATCGCATTGGCAGAAGCAGGGGCTGACATAATTGGTGTTAGTGCAACCCTGAAGAAGAGAGGTAGCGAAATTGAAAAGGAGGTCAAAAGTAGAGGGCGGAATTTTAAAGCATATCGTTGTGATTTCAGTAAGCGAGCAAAGCTGTATGAGTTTATAAAGGAGGTAAAGCAGGATTTTCTTGTGATCGATATTTTAGTAAATAATGCTGGAACTATTCTTAGAAAACCCGCAGCAGAACACCCCGACAATATGTGGGATAATGTAGTAGAAGTAAATCAAACTGCACCATTTATCCTCACTCGTGAGATTGGAAAAGAGATGCTGAAAAGGAAGGCAGGTAAAATTGTTTTTACAGCTTCGCTTCTTACTTTCCAAGGAGGTGTTACTGTTCCTGGATACGCAGCAAGTAAGGGAGCGATCGGACAGATGACTATGGCATTTGCTAATGAATGGGCTGCTAGCGGCCTTAATGTCAATGCCATCGCACCGGGATATATAAGAACGGACAATACTGAAGCATTACAGAAAAACAAAGCACGATCAAAATCGATACTGAGTAGGATTCCCTCAGGAAGGTGGGGAGAGCCTGAAGATTTTGCAGGGCCTGTAGTCTTTCTGTGTTCGGAGGCCGCGAATTATATGAATGGTAGCATTCTTTTGGTTGACGGAGGATGGATGGGTAGATAGGACAATTGTATTAAAGCGAAAAATATGGAGATAATAAGCCGTCCAAATTGTTAAGTTATTATTTCGCCATTGCTTGAGATTTTATTTATCTTCCATTTATGAGTTCATCTTTTGTAGGGTATGGGGAGCTTTTGCTGCGAATGACGCCTAAGGACCATGGAAGTCTCATAATTCAATCTGATATTCTTCAAAAGGGGTATGCCGGTGCAGAAGCTAATATCCTTTGTGATTTGGCTCATTGGGGGCATACTGCGGATTTCGTTTCGGCCTTTCCCGCTAACCCATTGGGAAGAGGAGGGGAGCAGTTTTTGAATATGCATGGCGTCAGCAGTAAATACACATTTTGTGATGATGGCAGAATGGGCTCATATTTTATCGAACATGGTACTTCTATTAGAGGAACAAAGGTTACTTATGACCGTAAGTATTCATCTGTTACTCAATGTGTTATAAAAACAGACACTTGGAATGAAATTCTATCCAATGCAGAATTCTTTATAATTACGGGTATTACTCCTGCTCTGTCTCAGATATGTCAAGAGAACTTGAGGCGAGCATTAGAGGTTGCCAAAACTAATGAAGTGAAGGTTGTCTTTGATCTCAACTTTCGCCGCACCCTTTGGAATAAAAATAAAGCAAAAAAGTCATTCGACTCCATATTACCTTTTGTAGATATTTTAATTGGAAATATCGGATCAGCCTATGATGTTTTCGATATTCCTTTTGGAGAAATATCAGACTTTGAAAGTTTGAAAAAGGTATCTTGGTCTTCTTTAGAGCAATTAGATGAATTAGGTAATTTTGAAGCAATAGGGATGACCTTGCGTTTGCAAAAAGGTGCAAATAAAAATGTATTAGGAGGGCTATTGAAAATTGGACCGACACATTATTATTCAAATCCTATTCCTACAGAGATTGTTGACAGATTAGGAGGCGGGGATGCATTTGTAGCGGGAATGCTTCATGGTATGATAAATTCGTGGGATCATTCGCGAACTATTAATTTCGCTACGGCTTCCTTCGCAGTAACTCAAACCTTGCATGGGGATATCAATTATTGTACAGAAGAAGAAATAGAATCTATAGCAGGAGGGAATACTTCTGGTTATGTCAAAAGATAACGAGTCATAGGATGGAGCGAGAAGAGGTATTGAAAATAATTCTGGATTCTAAAATAGTAGCGATTATTAGAATGGATGATTCCGAGAAGGTTTACACAACGGCAGAAGCATTGTATAATGGAGGGGTGGATGTAATTGAAATTACGATGTGCACTCCTAATGTCCTTGATGAGATTAGAAAACTATCCAGGCACTCTGGGATCTTGCCAGGAGTAGGTTCTGTTACTAATCCCCAAATGGTAGTAGATGCCGTTGCGGCGGGTGCGGAATTTATAGTTACGCCTGCTACTAAGCAAGATGTCATTGAGGCTGCTCATGAATTGAATAAACCTATATGCTGTGGTGCGTATACACCCACTGAAGTCCTCCAAGCCTATGAATGGGGAGCTGATATCGTCAAGTTATTTCCAGCAGCTATATCTGGAATTCCATATTTCAAGGCGATCGGTGCACCAATGCCATACATTCCAATTATGCCAACAGGGGGTATCACTGTTGAAAATGCTGCCGAATGGTTGAAAGCAGGAGCGGTTAGTCTGGGAGTCGGAAGCACACTTGCAAATAAAAAGCTTATAGAGCAGAACGACTTTCAAGCCATAACAGATATTGCCAGGAGCATGAGGGTGAATGTTGATGGAGCAGTGCTTGATTATAATAAAGTTTAGAGAAGCATGAGATACTCAATATTCCGAGTTTCCTTTTGGAGTGGGGTATCATGATCGCAATCCAAAATCATTTTACACAAGGACAAAGGATTTTATAAAATCTGCAAAAAAAAGCAAGAAACCTTTTTGCCTTTATGCAAATCCAATAGACCCGCATCGCCCCTGGGATAACACCACACAGGAGAAAGAAATGCTGGCAAAATGGAATCCCGATAAAAAATATCCCGAGCCCTCAAGAAAATATAGTACAGATGAGATTGAAGTGCCAGAATTTTTGTTAGATCTACCCGATATTAGAGAAGCATTAGTGCCCTTCTATAATGCCCTGAATAGGGGTGATGAATGCGTGGGCAGCATTTTACAAGCCATTGATGATAGTGATATGCGCGATAACACATTGGTGATATTCCTTTCGGATAATGGAATGGGAGCACCAGGTGCTAAAAATACATTGTACCATGACGGCATACGTACACCCATAATTATGCGATGGCCCAAAAAGACACAAGAAGGCCTGATTGATGAAAAATCAATAGTGTCAGCCATTGATTTAGTTCCTACCATTCTGGATGTCTCAGGATTACCTTACTTGGGAGCGATAGAAGGAAAATCCATCATTGATGTGATACTGGGTACGTCGGCTCAAACAGAGAGAAAATATGCTTATGCTTCGAGCAACAACAAATCAAGTGATTCACCGGAATGGTCTTTCCCTCACAGAGCCATTATCGATGAATCTTATTGTTACATATTCAACTCCTATGTAGTTCGGACAGACGGAAAAAAGAAAAAAGCCAGTTTGCATGATCTTAATGGATGGATGTTGCAAAAACCAGTTTAGCAAAAAGCGAAAAACTCAAGAATAAAATAGATTTCATGAGTTATCGCACCCCGGAAGAGTTATACGATTTGAAGGAGGATCCGGGGTGTTGGAATAATCTTGCACAACAAGCTGAATATGCCGTTAAGGTTAAGGAATACAGAAAAAAACTTTACGAAGAAATGAAAGAGACAGCTGATCCGGAGTTGTCGGTTTTTAATAATCTCAAGTAAGAAACTTGATTAAGAGAGATAAACAATTAAATTTAAATCATGTAAAATTTGATTTCAAAAAACCAGTCCTCATTTACTTCTTTTCAAGGAAAGAACGGAGCAAAAAAAGACGTTGACCACATGCTCATTAAAGCAAGGCCTATACAGTTGCTCTGCATGATGTTAGTAAGTTTGTTTATCTCTTTAAACAGCTCCGCCCAACATTTGTATCAGGCTCCTAAGCCCTTGCAAAAGAAGGCGGATTTGGAAAAAATAATTGGCGAATTAGATTCAAAAACATCCATTAGGAAACTCAATATCCTCGGGGTATACGGTTATGACAAACACCACATTTCTGGTGCACATGATTATGTCAAAGTAAAAGACATGATGACGGGCCTTCTGAAAAAAGTGCAAGACGTAACAGTTAGTGAAGCCTTTCATTTTCCTACCAATGAACAATTTGACAATACCGACCTGATAGTGATGTATGTACACCTACCAAAACTGAGTGCAGAGCAATACGAAAATTTTCAGAACTACATCAAGAATGGCGGAGTAGTAGTTTCTCTTCACGAAACGGTGCCGAGGAAGGAAAGAAATTATCTGAATGCCTGGGATATGCCTGGAACGAAGGAACTTCAAAGTATGGTGCGATTTTCGAGGATGTACGCATCAACAACAGGCATGAAATTTTCAAAGGCTTTCCTAAAAAAATAAAAATCAGCGATGAATTTTACTGGGATCTTTTTGAAGAAGATGGAGTAGAGGTATTGGGTACAGTACATACTGGTAGGACAGGGAATAGCAAGAGCCCAAAGTCCACATTGAAGATGTCCAAAGAAAAATCGACCATGTTTTGGACATACGGATTAGGGAATGGAAAAGTATTTGGCACGACTACAGGTCATCATACCTTATACCTACTATGATCCAGAGTTTCGTATAATTCTGTTTAGGGCCATGGCTTGGGCGCTTAATGAAGATGCCTCTCCTTTCATGCCGCTTGTTTTCGATGGAATAACCAATGAAAATAATATGGTTGGTACGACAGAGCTTATGCGCAATTGGGAAGGTAAGCAAAGAGAGTGAGGAATGAGAAGACGTTTGGTGACATATTTTGGATACATAAAATTATAACGGAAGTAATGAAGCATAATTTGAGGCTTAGTGTCAAAAAAACTTCATAAAAGGCTATAGTCAAATTAGCTATTTAATCGAAAGAATTCCCCGATGCTTGCATCGGGTGTTGCGCGTGGAAATACAGGTATCTTTGAAATATGAAAGATGGTCATATTATAAAGAGTCACAACAAAAGCTTACTTCTGTATCATTTAGTTTGTCCTGCGAAGTATCGAAGAGATGCTTTTACCGAAGAAGTTGAAGTGACCTTGAAAAAGATTTGTGATGAGATATCGTACCATTATGAAATAAACTTTGTTGAGATAGGTTCTGACGAGGATCATGTTCATTTTTTAGTACATAGTGTTCCAACCTACTCTCCTAAGAAGATGGTTCAGACGATAAAAAGCATAACAGCGAAACAGATTTTTGAATCGCACCCAGATGTTAAGATGAAGTTATGGGGAGGTAAATTTTGGACAAGTGGATATTATATTAATTCAGTAGGTCAATATGCTAATGCGGATGTCATCAAAGCGTATGTACAAAATCAAGCTAAAGAGTATAAACAAATTCACAGAAGTCAATTAGAACTGTTTTAGCATCGGATAGCACCGATACCCCGGCAGCTTGCTGCGGGGTTGTTCATTGTGTGCCATGCATACTACACACTTTTAGGGTTAAAGTCCCGAGCGAGCCCAATTGACAGGAATCGTTAGCCGATCGCAAGGGTGTCCATCGTGAGGTGGAATCTGAAGGCAGCGTAAGGCAAAATATTGA
>JBLIDB010000107.1:0-16336 GCA_047634015.1 Saprospiraceae bacterium | reverse complement strand
TCTTTGAATACCCCTCAGCAAACTCCTTGTAATTTATTCGCATCTTTATCTTTTGACACAAAGGTCATGAGGCTATCCGTTTTATGCAAGTTGGGGTAGCTCGGACGGATACGATTAACGCGCATAATGCAACAGGTTTTCGTTATAAGAGAAGGAAATGCAACCTACCTTCCGCAAACAGGTAAAAAAAGGCTCCACAGTAATTTTTGCCTCCTAAACGAGTGATTCCGCAAGATGAAGGCTAATAGCATTCAAACGAGAGCACCACAAACGGGCGGGAACCAGCACCGTTACAGTGAGAAGCAAAATTGCGGCACCTGCCTTTTACTTTTCTAGGAGTTTCAACCCGTAATAGATTATCAATGTCTTTAAGTTAAGGGAAGAAGGGCTAAAAATATGAGGGATTGGTATTAGAAGAAGAGCTATTATTTCAGTAAATTCACAGAGAGAACGGGGATAGATTATTGACTATCCCTTTTTAAAAATATTGAAACATTTTTGGACAATGAAGACACCAAGAATGGCTATCGATATAATGAAAAGGATTTCACATGGACAAGGAAATTTTCATATAAAACACTGATCATCTTCATGGTGCAATTTGGCAAAAGTAATATTCAACATGAGTTTGATGATATTTTTGAAAATCCAGAATATACGATCACTAAGGTAGCATACACACTCCAACGTAAAAAAGTAAAATGCGAGTTGTTTCAGGATCTTAACTCATTGATATGAAAGAATACTATGATGATGAAAAACCGGTAAAACCCTGGAAAGGCTATAGGTTATTAGTAATAGATTGGAAGTACTATGCAGCTACCAATGAGTGAGGAGTTGGTTCGTAAATTTGGCATTTTTAACACCCGAACAGAGAACAACAGGAAAGTAGATTAGTAGCAGATAGAGGATATTTTATCTTTTGGTTTATGTCCAAGATACATCACAATATGAAAGTCAAAATTGCCTTCGGCTAAAGGCTAATAGATGGAAAATAGGCAAAACGTTTCTTGCCGCTAACCTTGATTCACAAATTATAGAAATAGAACCATCAAATGAGGCAAAAAAGAGATGTAAAGAAAAATATGTAGGCCTTGAATCCTTCAAAGTCAGGTTGGTAAGAATAAAGTAAGAGAATGGCGAGGATCATATCATAGCAACCAATCTTTTGGATGAAGAACTCTTTACGGTAGCGGTCATTAAAGAATTATACTATTATAAATGGACTGCTGAAGAGAATTATATACGCGGAGCATTAGAAAACATAAGCAGCAAGTCAGTATTGGTAGTACTTCAATATTTTTATAGAATAATACTTAGAGCTAATATAAGTCGACTCACAGGCGAAAGCCTTGTGGCAAAAGAGGTTAAAAAAGTAAATCAAAAAAGAAAGAAGGAGTATCAATTAAACCAAACACAAGCATATCGTAAATCCAGAACGGTTCTCTATTTGCTTTTACAATCACAAAAATAAAAGTAGAAAAAGACCCTATATAAAATAAAACAGCAACTAATTCAGCAATTAGAAATAGTCAGAACCAATAGAAGCAATCCTGTCTTAATTCGGTATGGAGGTAGATCTCTTAATTTGATGGCATTCAAACCTTAACTTAACGACATAGATAATGCGGGTTAAATTATGAATGGAATAAATGAATTCATTGAAACAGGGCGTATTCATATGCCTTACTCAATTGCGCCACCAGAGACCTGTTCACTTCTTTATTTTCTTATTGGGTCATCTTCAGATTTACAAATAGGCTATTATATTCTTCACTGGCCAAATGCCTTAGACAGTTATCATAGTAGAGATATTTTGCGTCTGATCCCGAGATCTCTGAAGGCCTGTCCATATATTTCTGGGCAGGAAAACAGACCTTTTTCGATTTTCCTTTTCTACTTAAATCAGGTGGAATATTAGAAGCACATTTCCAAGACTGTACTGATGAATAGTCAATTTTTTTTTAAATAGGTCTATTCCACAAACAAGAAACGCAATCATTTAACAACTCACTTCTTCCAATTATTATCTAATCCATAGGATCTTCTCTTATCGTCAAAGTGCTAATTGACGTATTAGTCCCATTTGATATTGATATTTTATAAGAACCCGCGTTCGCCATAGGAAGTAGGTACTGAGGGTTAATATTATAGCTTAGAAAGCCGGATGTCAAAGGTATGAGGAGCTTCCGCTTCTCATAGGGATCGGTGGCATCTTGAAATCTTTGGAAAGCTTGCGATACCCTTCTATGATTAGCAGCAGCGACCATATCTTCCAATATTGTCGTTAACTCTTCCAATTGTAATGCTGAATACGGTTTTGCTTCAAATTCTCGATTCCATATGTATCGATGCACACCCGGCGTTCCTGAAACTTTAATAGTCTTCGAATTCAGGCCTAACATATCGCTAATCGTAATGGTTAAACTATCCTGATTCTCTTGGCCAACATAATATGTAATTGCCGCCGCATTTTTAAATGCTGCTCTTGGTTTGCTACTTGTATTTATTATTGTAGATGGATTATCTCCCGCCCACAAAAAATGTCCTCTCTGTCCTCCACGACTAATATTACGCCATAACGTATTCATTCCTTGATCATATAGATGCACAGGATTATCAGCTACTCCTTTCGATAATTGTTGTAAGTAGGATATGTCATCTAATACCCAAATACTCCGCCCATGTGTGCCGATAATGAGGTCATTATCACGGGGATGAATCTTAATGTCATATACCGAAACAGTAGGCATATTCAATTTTAATCGATTCCAATTAACTCCTCTATCCAATGTAAACCAAACCCCGCTTTCCGTTCCAGCAAATAGTAAATTGGGATTCTCAATATCTTCTCGTATCACACGGACAGTCTCTCCATTAGTAAAACCATCCGTGATTTTACCCCAAGTCTTTCCACCATCCTCTGTCACAAAAACCCATGTATCAAAGTTGTCACTTCTATGTCCATCAAAGGTTACATACGCTCGCTGATCATCATATCGAGAAGCCTCGATTCTACTTACCCAAAGCCCCTCTGGAACAACAGGGATATTCTTTCTTACATTCATCCAATTCAATCCTCCGTCCATCGTACACTGTACATTTCCATCATCCGTCCCTACCCAGATTACATCTTCACTCATAGGCGAAACTGAAATATTATGAATCGCACAATGGTATTCTGCTCCTGAGTTGTCCATCGTAATTCCTCCGCTTTTGCCTTGTTGCCTTTTGACAGGATCATTCGTTGTAAGATCTGGACTTATTATGCGCCAAGTCTTACCTTGATCAGTGGATCTAAAAAGATGATTAGCACCTACATATATGTGATGCGGATTATGAGAAGACATCACCATCGGTGAAGACCAATTATAACGCAAGGATTCAGGATTGCTTGGCAGATCTTCTATGTGCTCTGAGAAGTTAATCGTATTGAGAGATGTAGGGCTAATGCGGCTCATCTCTCTGGTCTTCGCATTATATTTATAGTATGACCCCTTCTCCATAGAAGTATATCCATCAGTATAATCATAGGGATTGAATACCGCATCTTGGCCATCTCCCCAATGCATTTTCCAATTGTCATCATTCAATATCCCGCGAGCATCTCTTGTGAAACTTGCCGTAGCATAGGATCCATTATCTTGCAAACCTCCATAGACGTAATACGGGTCTTGCATATCATAATTGATCCGATAAAACTGAGCTATCGGAAGGTTATCCATAAGAATCGCACTCTGTCCATGATCATGGCTTAAAGAGAGGCCCTTGTCAGCTCCGAGGTAATAGCGATCTTTGTTATTAGGATCAATCCACATAGCATGATAATCTCCATGCACTTCATAATCTGGGCTTCCATTTGAAAATGTATTACCACCATCATCAGACTTCATATAAGTTGTCGTCAATAGATAGACTCGCTGGTCATCTGATGGATTTATTCTAATCTGACTATAATAGAAAGGGCGATTGTTATAGGTATTCGAATACTTCCATGTTTCTCCTCCGTCTTCCGATCTATAAACCCCGCTGCCAGGTTTGGTAAGGTCACCTGTTTTCTCAGCTTCTACTAAGGCCATTAGAATATTAGAATCGCCCTGATAGATAGCCAGGCCTATTCGACCCGTCAAGAATGGTAATCCGTTAGTGAGTCGCTTCCAATTTTTTCCATTATCGATGGACTTATAGATTCCTCCTTGCTCTCCACCACTATGAAAAGTCCAAGGTTGCCTCAGACGATGATACATAGCCGTGTACAAAATATTAGGATTCTGAGCATCTCTTACGATATCCGTGCATCCAGTCTTTCCATCATTGGGTAGTCCGTTTGTAGACTTGGCCCAAGTATTCCCACCATCTTTAGATTGAAACAACCCTCTCTCTCCCGAATAGCCCCAAAGGTGACCAATAGCACAAGCACAGATATCATCTGAATCTTCAGGATTGACCAAGACTCGGGCTATCTGGTGTGTAGATTCCAACCCCTTGTTTTGGAAGGTCTCGCCTCCATCTCTGGAGACATAGATACCATTGCCCCAGGAAACACTATTGCGATTATTCGCTTCTCCTGTTCCTACCCAGATCGTACTGTTATCGTTAGGATCCAAAGCTATATCTCCTATTGATGCAGTCTCATAATCATCAAAGATGGGATCCCATGTAGTACCAGCATTATCAGATTTCCAGACACCACCGGAAGCAGTTGCCATTACCACTTTTGTGAAATCATTGGCTTGTGCTTCGACATCTACGATACGCCCCCCTTGGTTAGCCGGACCAATATTGCGGTATGCTAGATCATTCAATGTGGGCGTAACTTGTCCAAAGACAAATGTCGTGCTGATCAATAAAATTAATGCGATTATTAGACTTTTCATCGTGATAAATTTGCTTTAAGGCAAGATAAGCATAAGAATAAAAAAACACTTACGCAAACTAAATCTTAATCAAACAAAATTATTCACACCCTCAATTCAAAAATTAATTCAAAATGAAACTTTATTGCCTTTCCTCTCTACATGAATCGTACTATTAATAATATTGAGAGACCTTTTCGTTACCATTCCATCAGGCCAAATAATTTCAATCTTGTAACTTTTTGACCGGTTTAGCCCTACATGTACTGTTGAGGGGTGACCGGACAGATATCCCGTTGTACTTGATATCTGCCTCCAAATATGCTTATCTGAATCCGTCTGAATTTTAATCTTCGCACCTACCAGACTTGGATTGCTATCCTTCTCTCTATAGGTCAGTTTTAATTTCACCCAATTATAATCGAATTCCTCTGCCTTATTTTCATAAAAATATGCCGGACCATTATAATTATTGACCACTACATCAAGATCGCCATCATTATCATAATCCAGGTAAGCGGCACTTCTGGAAGTATGATTCAAGTTCAAACCACTTCCTGAAGATCTATTCTGGAGAAATCCATCGTTATTTTCAAAAAACACATTCTCAGATGCTTGACTTTGATATAATGAAATGCTCATGGCTTCGCCATCAGGGCTCGTATAATATGGGTTATCTGGCCCATATACGCTGTATTGATTCATCCCATTAAGACAATAGAGATCCTCATCGCCATCATTATCATAATCGAAAAAATCAGCATCCCAGGCCCATCCTGTTGAAGCGTACCCTCTTCCTATAGCTTTGGACTGTGTGTATCTGATTTTTTTTTTACTTCTTCCAGAAATAAACAGATCATTTGCCTCCACTACCCTCATATTAGCAAGAGATTCTGGATTAAAATGCATAGTCGTATTGGCATTAGGGGCCTTATACTTATCATCCTTCTCCATAACTACGATATTAGAAATATAGAAATCTGGCAGATCATCAGCATTGAGGTCTGTGAATCCAATGTTCATGGTATATGAAGGCTTATTTGTCCCAAGCTCGATACTCTTGTCTTCAAAAGTTCCATCCTGTTGATTTAGATAATAGGCATTGACACCAAAATCATTCCCAACAATAAGGTCTTGCCACCCATCATTATCAATATCTGCATGTCCGACTGCTTGTGTCCAACCATGATTTTCGACACCACTGTTTTTCACTTCCTCAAACTGAAAATTGCCTAAGTTTCTATATAGCTTATTAGCCTCTCCATTGTCATTGTGTCTCTTGAGTGTAGGCAAGTGTCCTTCGATATAGTTGCCAAAATATCCAACATATAAATCAATCCAGCCATCTTTATCAAAGTCTAGGGCTGTTGATGGCCCTGCAACAGATCCAACTCCACCAAGATTAGAAGCTTCTGTCATATCAACAAAAGTTCCATCTCCATTGCCTTTAAATATCCGATGATAGTCGTTCACATAGCTGATGAAAATATCTGGATGTCCATCATTATTGAAGTCTGTTATGATAGGCTGCCGAGCCTCGCCATAGGTTCCATTGGTTCTGGTCCATGAAATTCCTGAAGCGTGTGTTCTATCCTGAAAAGTCTTGTCTCCATTATTTAAGAATAATTTGATACCATGACCCCCTAAAAACAAGATATCATCATAACCATCATGATTTATATCTTCAGCAGCAACTCCTCCACCCCCAAAAGCTGGAGGTATCGCTAACCGAGTTAAGTTTTCGTCATCTTTTACAATGTAACTACGTATCAATCTACTCAACCAATCCGAAGTACGGTGCTCGAATGCGATTCCTGATCGCTCGGTCACATTTTCAAATAGCTCATTACTTATAGCTCTTTCACTATTGTTCTCATTCGAATTCAATGGAATTACCGCTTCCTCAATTTCAGGAGTTGCATTACTTTTTATTGATAATTTTTTAATTCTATCAAATGCGTTTTCTAAGTGTTTTTTATTCAGGGCAAGATCTTGATTTAATTTCGCATTATTCCCAGCCTCTCTCCATAATAGGACTCCCATTTGCGCGATTCCCTCTACTATTAGCTCCAAGCTAAATGGAGTGGGTTCTAATTGCAATTTTTCTATAGATCTTCGTATAGCAGCCCCTAAATAGTTCCAATGAATACCGCTATCTCTAAAAGCGTCCAAATCATATGCCTCAATAATCCCCTGATCTGAGAATTCCAGTCTGTTGAAAAAAGTAACATCTTCAAATTCATTAATCGTATGTGGTAGTAGTTTTTGAAGGGCGATTCGCACGTCTTCATGACGGATTAATACTTGATCATCCGCTACCGCTTTTTTCTGGGCATTTAATAGCAATTGCGAAGTAAATTCTATGAGAATATCTTGAAAAGAACTCGTTACGGCTATAGATTCAATAGAATCTTTTGGCCACATTGTTTTAGCAAAATAAACCTGGACATTGCGTAGAAATACTTTCTGACTTAATTGGTTGTATTCCTCATAAGACTTCAACTTTTGTTCGATTACATTCATCGTAAGATTATAATCGCTGATGTGATTTTTGGCAAGAGGTGCATTCTCTTCGTTATAAATCTTCGAAATAGACTTCCATGCCTTTTCTATCTCAGGAACACCGATTACATATTTATCCTGGTCTCGTGCTATATTATCTGCCAGCTTTATGACCGCAATACTTACGATATCACTTACTAACTTTAAGCGTTCGACACTTGCATCTTGAAGTCTACTAAGTATTCTATCCCCAAACAGATCTTCTTGTTGTACAGCAAGGACGGCTCTAAGACTATAGGCGATGGAAGCATAATGTTTGTAATCCCTTTGATCTATTAGTATAGATTTTCCAGACCCAATAGATACGTACCAGTTTCCATCGACAACACGTATCTCATAGATCTCATCACTTATCTTATTAATCAATTGAGGGGTAATCTTCTCAATATTGTCGTCAGAAGCCTTCAACCATATATATCGAATAATGTCTTTTTGAATTTTGATCCTATACTCTCTGGCTTCATCATTTAGCGGTGTTCCGAACATAAAATCTTCCAACCTGCCTGCAGTAGCATGACATTTAGGGTCTTTTGTGGACTCCAAGGACTCGATAGATTCTATAATTACTTTATATGGACCCGAATCAGCATCTTGTGCATAAACTGCTTGGCTTAAAAATATCAGCACGATATACAAAGCGAAATTGAAGATTCGCTGTCTCTGTTTCATCAAAACATAAATTCTTTTATGAATAGTCATTTGGATATTTGCTTGTAAACACATTAGGTACGAAAGGTAGAATATTTTAGTATATGAACCATAATCAAGTATATTATCTAATAGAGCGCACTGAATTATTTTTCTTATTGAAATCGCCCGTTATAAAAAGATAGAACTAATCGTATGGTGCCAATAGTAAGTGTCATAAACAAATATGGATTTTATTATGATTCCTTACGGAACAACTGTATTTTGATGTTGTAATTTTTGAAATTAAAAACCGGCTCATGTTATTCTTGAAATTTATTGCCACTGCTGCATTCTGTGTAATTCTTGTCGCGCTTGGATTCGCTCAACCGGATATGGATGAGAAGGGAAGTCGCTTAAAAGATCAAGTAATACTTGATGATTTAATTGTCGATGGTAGTGCATGCGTTGGAATGGATTGTGTGAATGGAGAGAGTTTTGGGTTTTCAACGATTAAACTAAAAGAAAATAATCTGCGTATCAAATTTGAGGACACTAGTAATTCGTCATCTTTCCCGACAAGGGATTGGGAACTTGAGGCTAATAGTTCATCTAATGGTGGCACAGAACATTTTGCCATTAATGATATTGATGGTGGAAGAACACCCTTCAAAATCATTGCAGGGGCACCAACCAATTCATTGTTTGTTAGTTCTTTGGGAAGACTTGGCTTAGGCACTGGTACACCACTTGTTGATGTTCATGTAAAATCTGGTAATACCCCTACCTTAAGACTGGAGCAAGATGGTAGTTCTGGGTTTACTTCACAGACATGGGATGTTGGTGGGAATGAGACTAATTTCTTTGTTAGAGATGCGACTAATAGGAGTCTATTACCATTTAAAATTGTACCTAATGCGCCAAATAGTTCTTTACATATAGCTGCTAATGGAGATATTGGATTGGGGACATCGACACCAGACGGCCAGTTAGATATTGCCCACTCAAGCAATGCTAATAACCATGCGTTATTTGTAGATCCTTACTCCAACGTAGGTATTAATATCGACAATGGAGGTTCCGTCAATGGCCTATTCGATGTACAAAACAGTGGCACCTCACTTTTGATGGTGAAGTCAGATGGGGATGTTGGGATTGGGACTAGTAGTCCTGGTGCACAATTGCACATTGCCGTTAATACAGGAGTAGACGCTTTTTTGATTAATAACGATGTTTTAGCGGATTCTGCTCTATTAGTTGTTAAGGCAGATGGGAAAGTTGGGATAGGGACGGCGAGTCCTGCAGGGGCATTGCATGTAGAACTTGGAGATAATGACTTCTTCGTAGGAAATGATGGGAATGTGGGAATAGGTATGATAAACCCAACTTACGATCTACACATCAATCGAACGGTAGGTAACGCACAATTAACACTACAAACATCAGCTACATCAGCAAATGCGGTTCAGTTCAGAATGCAAACAGATAACACCAATAGAAGAATTATTGCAATTAACTCAGCAGGAGTGCAACAATCACAAATTGGTCTGGAAGATGCCGGTGTTATATCATTCTACGCAGGAGATATAACAACATACTCTCGTGTATCCGCTGGATCTACAGCTTTAACTGCATCTTCTTCTCGAAATCTCAAATCTAATATAGCAAATCTTGAAGTACCTGATATTTTAAAAAAAATATCCTTGGTTCCAGTGACGACCTATAATTGGAAAGAAGAGCTTGTTGGTCCAGAAATTGCAAAGAGAGAGATTGTTGGCTTAATCGCTCAGGACTTCTACACTGTCCTTAATAAAGGAAATGATATAGAGATTAATGGCCAAGATGTACAAATGGCGCTTTGGATGGGAGTTCAAGAACTATATAAAGACAAGCTTAATATGCAAACCCAACTTGATGAGAAAGAGGAAAGAATTACAAAACTTGAGAATCAAATATCCTTTTTAATTGATCGATTTGAGCAGTTAAAAGATATTAATGTCGAGATTGAGGATATTAAGACTGGATTTATAAAGCAGAATACTCCTAATCCATTTAAGGATGAAACACTAATTGCTTATAACATTCCAACAACTGCCAACTCGGCTTCTCTTCAAGTAATAAATATCAATGGGCAGCTTATCAAAAAAGTACCTATAACAAATTTTGGAACTGGTACTATCAGACTCAATGCCTCTAGCCTTCCTTCTGGCACATACACTTACTCTCTAATTGTTGATGAGAAAGTTATAGAGACTAAAAAGATGGTTTCCACTAAATGATGAAATTTTGCTAAACCGTCTTTTTAAGAAAGCTTTCATAACTTTATCATTATATAAACATCCATAATTACATAAGCACTGTGATTTCGGATCTACACAAGACAATATTCATTCACATTCCTAAGACTGGAGGAGCATCTGTTGAAAAGATCTTATGGCCCGACATTTCTAAGCGATCAACGAAACACCTTTGGCAAGGGCTTATAAACAAGTATCACAACAAGTATCAAACTGGTGGCTTACAGCATTTACATGCTGAACAAATTCGGAAAGAAATCGGAGTATGTCGATATAAAGAATATTTCAAATTTACCATTGTTAGAAATCCCTGGGAGAGAACCATCTCTCAGTTCTTCTATCTAAAAAAAAAAGATGATTTATTAGAATTTATTGGGTTGAAAAGAACTAACTCGCTAAAAGAATATTTACATAAAATACAACGTAAATTACACGTCCAGTGGGAATCTCAGTATAATTTCCTGTTTGACAGTGATGGTATCTCAAGAGTAGATTATATTGGAAGATTCGAAAACCTCAAAAAAGATATTATTGTAGCGTTACTGGAAATAAATAAGCAACAAGATGTCGAACTGGATCTTACTAATTTCAAAATGCCCCATTTGAATAAAGGTTACCATGATCACTATAGTGCATACTATGATGACGAATCCAAAGAAATGGTCGCCCAAATCTATTCTCAGGACATTAGTGTTTTTGGCTATCAATTTGAAACCGAAAATAACAAAACTGTAAAAACATAAAATTTCAATTCAAACAAATAGCAAATTAGCGTTTCAATTCGGAATAACTACTATAGTGCAGTATAACAGCTTATAAGAAATATTCATGATTAAATAATATTGGACAATAGCATGAAGACATATTTACATGAGAAATACCAGAACCTAAGTATTGTAGCAAAAGAAAACAAGACCGCTTACAGTACCTCTAATCCCTTTCCCAATATACATTTTGAGAACTTCTTTAACCCTATATTTTTAGACGCCGTTGTTGATGAATTTCCAGATTTGTCTTCAAAAAAATCTAATGAATTTAATGACAAAAAACATAAAAAACTAACAGGGATTGGAGAGAGATTCTTCGGACCTAATACAAAATTATTAATGCATTATTTAAACTCCGAGCCTTTCCTCAAATTCATTCAAGAACTGACAGAAATAAAAGAACCCTTAATAGGAGATCCATATTTCATAGGTGGAGGGCAGCACGAAATTAAAAAAATGGTTTATTGAAAATTCATTCAGATTTTAGCAAACACCCAAAATTTAATCTTGACCGAAGAGTTAATGTTCTTATCTATCTAAACAAAGATTGGTCAGAAGAGTTTGCGGGGCATTTTGAACTATGGGATGCAAAAATGAAACATTGCGTAAAAAAGGTGCTACCAAAATTCAATACAATCGCGGTCTTTTCAACTGATGATTTTTCCTATCATGGGCATCCTGATCCACTTCTGTGTCCAGATAATCGCAGTCGTAAATCATTAGCATTATATTATTATCGCAATGGAAGGCCTAGTAAAGAATTAGAACAAAATTCTGACGGTGCACTAACAAAATTCAAACAGAGGCCAAATAACTTCAAGGACTATGACGCTTTCAAACAAGACTACTTAATTAGAATAAAATCTATTATAAAAGAGATTACCCCCCCTATTATAATTAAAGCCCTAATAAGTAATTCTAAGAGATAATTTACTCTTTAGAATCAACATCATCATCCCTCTATAGATAAAATGCTTTCAATACAAAAAAAATTCCTATTTATTCATGTTCATAAGACCGGAGGACACTCCATCCAAAATATACTCCGCGAATATTCAGAAGACACAATTGAATGCATTACTGACATTCATGATGGCATTGAAAGATACTCTGTTAAAAACAATAAATACAAGACAAAAAAACATACAACACTCTCTGAATACAAAAAAGTTCTTGAGCCTTACATATTCGAAAACATTTATAAATTCGCTACAATTCGAAACCCCTGGGATAAGGCAATATCGTTTTATTTCTCCCCACACAGAAGAGTAGAAGAATGGAACAGAGATATCTTCATAAAAACATTGCGACAAATGCCAACACTAAGAAGTTTCATTCAATATGAAACAAGATTCCTTAGAACTCTTCGGAAATTCAAATTATTTATATACTCCAATGACCTTGACGCTCACGTTGATTTTATTATGAGATTTGAAGAATTAGAATCTGATTTCAAAAAAGTTTGTAAACAACTTGAGATAAAAACCACATCTCTAACAAATAGGAATGCATCCAATCATAAGCATTACTCCAAATACTATGACAAGGAAATGATCGAGATGGTTAGAGATAAATTCTCAGAAGAAATTGAATTTGGAGATTATAAATTTGAGATAAAAAAAGAATAGCAATTATGCTCAATTGGATTCTCCCTGGATTTATTAAAAAAAACCAGTCTCCAACAGAAGTATATATAATACTTCTGTTAAATCAAAAAAAGGTAAAGCCCCCCTAATGATGTCACTGAAATGGAACAATAAGTCTCTTAAGTATAATTAAGTTCATTTAGTACAGAACCAGTACCGGAAATATATCTATTAAGTGTTTCTTCTTCTAATTCTTTCCACTTTCCAATCCTATCCAAAGAAGAATTAAGTTTGGCCCACTCAATAGTTTGAGGATATAATTTCACTTTGATGAAGTTGAATATTTCTTTGAGTGTTTCTTGAGGTGATTGACACAAATTCTCATATCTAATTTCCAAATATTGAGTGTTATATTTTCTCAGATTTATTCCATACTCAACTACCGTTTTCCAATGGAGGAATTCTAATTCCGTCCTATATTGGTTAATTACATCCTTATTTATCAATTGACCCCGATATTTCGACCGCTCTTTGTGACCAGTTACTAAAACTCTATTAAAAGCTTGATGAAACAAAGTATGATTAAAGCGCTCTTCGCTTCTACTTAACATCACATCCCTTCCATCTCTAACAAGATGTACCGCTTTGGTATTTGAGAAGGTATCAAATACTACAGGAAGCGTAAATAAAGTCTCTCCAAACTTCCAACCAAATGGTTTTGATAGATCTTCGATTTCTTCATCTATATACTTATGAATACATTGGCTCATCATATGACGTAAATGATTCTTCCCTTTGTACAACGGGTCAAGATACTCTTGACTATAAGCGATGACATGTTCAATTACAAAGTTACTACGAACACCAAATGAGGAAGTATCCTTGGTCTTAGGATGCGTTACACCCATTTGAATGCCATTCATTTCATAGATTTCCGCTAATAGCCTTCCTCCTGAGTGAGCTCTACAAACAATTGGAAAAGGTCCTTTCATATAGATACTATAAAGTGTTCTCTTGACTTAAAAAATAGTCCTTAATAAAGGATGGACTTAATCTTATGCAATGATATATTAATTTACTAATATCCTTGTTAAATTGTTCTGCTTTTGGCATGGACTTGAGTTTATTTCTAAAGTTAGGCGAGAAAATTTGTCTGAATTTCTTAGTTGTAACTTTCAGTATGAATTTTTGAAGAACAGCTCTTATACGAGGACCACTTAATTTACTTGACCGGAAAATAGGCTCTCGAAATCCCGCACCATGGTGATAAATCATATTGTTATAAACCCCATACAATATAGGATGAAGGTTGATCTTATTACTTCTATCCATTTGATACCACCTTATCGAGTTATTTTCTAATTCTCCAAAGAGATTCCCCCCGACATCTGTAGTTATTTCATTTCTTTTATTCTTCCAAGTATATCCTTCTCTCCAATCTCCATTTATCTCTTCCCAAAAACCTACTGTAGTCGCACAAAAAGATGGATGCGGTTGAAGATCTCCATCTTCAACAATCCTCCGTACTGCAACTAAAGGATATTGCTTTAACAAGTCTTTTAACTGTTCCATGATATTTGTTATCGGAAATGCATCCCCATCTATGAATATTAGAAGATCACTTGGATCATTAGACTTTTCTAATATTTTGCTACCTAGAAAGTTTAACTTAATTGCATGTTCTTGTATATCTTCAGTATTACAATAATGGAATTTTTTCGAATGATCTGATTCTATATAATTCAGACATGCATATATTTGAAAATCCTCTAATATATATTCCTCAAAATACTTAAGTTGGATATCAATCCATTTATCCGCTTTCCAATGTACAGTAGCAATATGAATCATTAGTGCTTTATAACTTATTGGATTGAGTGTATTTTGTCAAATGAGTATAAATGACTTAAGATCTTAGGGTTTTGTAAAGAATAGTTATAATTCAATTTATTGAAGAGGCTTCTAATATCTGAGGTTATTTCTATAGTTTTTGAAGTATTCGCTCTAACTATCTCTTGATCATAGAATGATA
The DNA here is from genome assembly GCA_047634015.1 of Saprospiraceae bacterium. GTDB lineage: Bacteria > Bacteroidota > Bacteroidia > Chitinophagales > Saprospiraceae > JAJRXG01. The sequence goes on along the minus strand of JBLIDB010000107.1, from coordinate 1,609 downwards.
AAAATGTGGAGTATTGTTTTTTAAGTATGCCAATCTTCTCCATCACTCTTCTTATCTCATTGGCGTACTCTTTCTCCGGAAGATCGAATGAAACGAGCGCAATTGGCAAAGAAGATAAATGATTAATTAATTTAATATTATATCTGTACCAAAGTGAAAGTCCCTTGTCAGTTTCAAGTGAAATTTCACCTCGGTTGGCCAACGAATTTGCAACTTGAACAGGATGTCTATAAGTTGCAATAATATGATAATTAGTTATTCCTTCAAGCCAAAACGGTAGGGTAAAAATTGTTCTTGGATCTTTAAACCTCCAAACATTGCTTTGGGAGTTACTAGATATTTTTCTAACTAACCTATCCCTTTTTCGCGCATGATGCTTAGTCCACTTAATTTCCTGTGGGGGATCCTTCCAATTCCCCTTGTTATATTTTAGTACTTCCTTATTCAGAAAATAGACTTCAGGATGCTCTATAGTTCCCCTTCTATTATAAGGATTATCTTTATTAACATAGCCTGTATAAACACCATTCCTGCGCAGTGTCCCCATCAAACAACTTGTGCCACTCCGGTGCATTCCTAAGACAATAATACACTTCTTCTCAGAACTTGGTTCACTAGCATATTCAACATTCCCTTCTCCAAAATTCTCCGAAACAAATCGAATATCTTGTAATATTTTAAAATATATTCTATCACTCAATTGTTGATTAAGGCTAATTGATTTCCGCGAGGCTTGTAGATTAAATCGAATCTCTTCAGGAATTATATGACGCACCTTTTGCGGAATCACCCTTATTAAGAATCTTTGTAATCTGGCCCGATATGAATCGGAATGATTCTCATGTATCCTGAAATCTGGATATCTAAATCCTGCCCCATGATGGTAGACTATATCTCCATATATTCCAAACATGACAGGATGTAGATTAATTTTATTTGTACGCTCTAAGGCCAACCAATTAATATTTTCTTTTCTAAGCTTACCTAACATGTTCCCGCCTACATCAGTGATTTCTTTTCCTCTTTTATTAATCCATTTGTATCCTTCCTTCCAATCTCCTTTTATATCTTTCCAGAAACCAACTGTAGTAATACAAAAACATGGGTGTGGTTGTTGTTCTCCATCCTCTTCATTCCTCTTGACTGCGATCAATTTTCGAGATGATAAATATTGATCTGATATTGAAGTGATATCTCCTATTGGAAAAGCATCACCGTCTAAAAATATAATTATATCCTCATCACTTTCTGATTCTTCAACAATTCGATCGGCAAGAATATTTAACTTTATACTGTGCTCTGTGATATCCTCATCATAAACGCGATAATACTTTGATAAATGATCGCCAGGTACAGAATTCAAAAATGTAAATATTCTGAATTCTTGAGAAATGTTTTTGTTTAAATATTGTAGTTGAATGTCAATCCACCTTTCACTCTTCCAATGAACTGTAGCTATATATATCATACTCGTTTCTTAATTTATAATCAAGAATGTATTTCATTATAAACCTTGAATTCAACTAACAAATGCAACAGCTTGCTGTTGTCATAAGAATAGGAGCAGCCTACTTGCTTTTGGCCATGGCCAAAAGCAAGTAGGCTGCTC
>JBLIDB010000106.1:0-16482 GCA_047634015.1 Saprospiraceae bacterium | reverse complement strand
TCGTCAAAATCAAGTTCCTCACAACTACAGAGTGTAAAAAAAAGGATTCCCAAAGTGATAACTAAGATAGACGGTGGATAGTTTCTTCGCATTCTTGTCATACTTGGATTAAATGAGATATGGAATTTGATATGACTATTTAATCTCGTAACAATTTAATAAGAAATGTTCCATTCTTCAGCACAGTTGTGTGCTTATAACAAAGAGCATACATTCGCCTAATAAATTGGTACAAGTAACTCCAATTTATTCTCTACCAATAGCTAAATGCTCAGAAGGGTTCTTACGATATTCTGAAGGAGAAACACCGTATCGATTTTTGAAGCACTTCCTGTAGTAGTTCGGATCTTGAAATCCAATCTCATAGCATACTTCATTAATGTTCATGAGTGTATTTTTAAGAAGATTGGCGGCAGTTTGTAGCCGGATGGATCTTACAAATCCCGTTGCGGTCATATTCGTCAGTGCTTTTATCTTCCTATACAGATGCCCTCTTGTCATTTGCACTTCTTTGCTTAGGAATTCTATCCCAAACTCCGGATTCTTCATATGCTTTTCAGTACTCTTGATAAGAATATCTAAGAACCTTTCATCCGCCGTAGTGACTGCTAATTCCTTTGGGCTAAGATTAAATTCATTGACAAATCGGTCTCTTAATTTCTTTCTACTTTCTATAAGGTTTTTTACTTTTAATTCAAGTACCTGATGTGCAAATGGCTTGCCCACATAATCATCCGCTCCTGTTTCCAAACCATTTACTTTGAATACGAGCGAGGTTCTGGCGGATAAAAGAATAACAGGTATGTGACTGGTTTTAATCTCACGTTTCAGTCGACTGCATAATTCTATGCCATTCATTTTTGGCATCATCACATCACTGATGATGAGATCCGGATTATGTCTTAAAGCCTTCTCCCATCCATCTTGACCGTCATTGGCTGTAACTATTCGATAATCGGCATTAAAGATACCAGCAATGTAAAATTGAATATCAATATTATCTTCTACCAGTAAGATCAATGGGAGTGTTTCTTCTTCTTTGTGATCGTTGTTTTTCTTTGGCACTACATATTGGCCTTCAGTATTTTCTAAAGATAATTCGTTGTAATGACTTTCAGATTCACTACTTTGGAAGTCTGTAATGATACTCTCTGTATTGAGATGAGCGCTTCCTATGGGAAGTTGAACCATAATATTCGTTCCCGAATGGAGGATACTATCTACAAATATTTTTCCTTTATGTAATTCGACAAATCCTTTTGCAATATTCAATCCTATGCCGCTACTCAAATCCGAGTTGTAATTAGAATTATCTATTCTAGAAAATCTGTCGAAAATCCCTTCTATATCCGTAGCGGGAATGCCTATACCAGAGTCTTGAATAGTTATTTGAAGATGACCTTCTGGGAATGAATCGCTGATATTATGATCTATATGGACTAATACTTTTATATCACTATTGTCAGGGCTATACTTAAATGCATTAGACAATAAATTGTAAAATATTTTCTCTATCTTATCTCTATCGAAAAAGAGGTTAATGTTCTTTTGATCACTATCAAAGCTGTATTCTATATTTCTAAACCTTGCCTGCTCTTGAAACGAGATAAAAATCTCATACATAAAGAGTACGATATTGCCTACTGCACATCGGAGTTGAGTATGATTGGTTTCCAGTTTCCGAAAATCCATAAGCTGATTAACCAAGCGCAATAGGTGTTCTGCATTTTTATACGCCGTAGTGTAGAGACTTCTTATGGTGCTATCCCCTTGGTGAGATTGGAGCAACTTTCCAAGTGGTCCTATTATGAGCGTAAGTGGTGTTCGTAGATCGTGAGATATATTGGTAAAGAATCTATATTTCAATTCGTGTAATTCTTTCTCTTGAACATTTTTAAAATGTTCTAATCGCAATTCATTTTCCAATTTCAAGCGATTGGAGACGTTATTCTTAATTAAAATTGATAAGCTGATAGCGCCCATAAGGTAGAGTAAATAGGCCCACCAAGTATTCCAAGGTGGATGTGCGATATATATAGCTAAAGGTTTGCTCTGCGAAGACCAAATCCCATTACTATCAGTCGCTTTTATTTGAAATGAATAGGTGCCAGGATCAAGATTCGTATAGGTTGCTTTGTGATCCGTGCCTATGTAATTCCAATCATCAAATCCCTCAAGTCTGTATGCATACTCAGTTTTCTCTGCTTGTGAATAATTGAATGCCACAAAATCTATAAAGAGGATGTTTTGATGATATGGTAGGTTTAGAATTCCTTTATTATCTAAAACGCCTTTAGAAGGTGAATATGCTGTTTTGTTCGTCTTGTGACTTCCTACTGTGATGTCAATTATTTCTATTTGAGGTACAAAGGCTTCTTCGGAAATATCTTCAGGATCAAATGCAATAATGCCATTTATGCCACCGAAATATAGATCTCCATTACTGGATTTGATAGAGGCATTCCTTTTGAATAGGTCATTTTCTAATCCGTGTTCTCTATGCATTCTTGTAAAATCAACATTGGATTTATGAAATTGAAATAGTCCATTTGTAGTGCTTAACCACAAGTGATCACTATCATCATCTAATATGCCGATGATGCTACTGTTAGATAATTGCTTACTCTCAAAAGTTTCTATATTTTCAGTCTTATTATCAATTCTAAATAGCTTACTGCCCGAGCCAATCCAGATATTTTCGTTGTCTTCAAATATACATTGGACTGCAGGTATATTATATTTTTCAAATTCCCAACTATCTCCCTCTATTTTTATTAACCCATCTTTATTGCTCATCCCAAACCAGATGTTCCCTTGACGATCCTCATGAATTGTGTTAATATTGTTAAGAGGAAAGTCTTGACCAAAGTGTTCTACGAAATTGAGATCTTCTTTTGTCTTAGGATTGTAATAATGAATACCTGCGCTATGAGCAACCCATAGATTTCCTTTAGAATCAAGCTTAAGACTTTTTATTCTGTTTATACTAAGATCTTCTGACTGAGAATCATAGAATTTTATTTTTGTAAACTTCTTTGATTTGATATCAAATGAAAACAAACCACCATATAAAGTTCCAATCCAAAGATTTCCTTGGACTCCTGCTTCTATGTGCATGATGTGATTGGCAGCAGAACCACCGATCGATATCTCTTGTTGAAAGTATTCAAATGTACCTGAGATGGGATTGAAAAGGTTTAGGCCTCCTCGGTCGGTTGCGATCCATATTTCGTCATCTGTCCCTTCTTCTATATAGGTTATGACATTATACGATGGGCCCCTTTCGTTACCAGTATGTTGATAATGCCTGAATGAATTAAAGTTTTTATCAAGATAATTTATCCCTCCATAGAAGACACCCAACCAATAATTACCTCTTTTGTCCCTTAATATCGAAGTAACGCCGTTGTTATTGATAGAGTAGGGATCTCTAGTATCATGGATGATTTTTGTTTCAAGTTTAGTGTCAGGGTTGAATATAATTAAGCCATCAAAAGTTGCTAACCAGAGATTGCCATTTTCATCTTCTGATATATCTCTAACACGATTGCGTAATACGTCATCCTCCTCAATCGATGAGAGTTCGTAATAATTAAATTCCTGCTTTTTTCTGTCAAAAAGCGAAAGTCCGGAACGATTAGAACCAATCCATATTCTTCCCTTCGAGTCTTCGGCGATTACATTTACTGGATGGTCTTTATCAATTCTGAATTTATCTTTGAGTGAATAATGAGTGAACGAACCTGTTTCGATATTTAGACGACTTATAGTTTGTGTACCTCCGATCCAAAGTTTATTATCTTTATCAAAGAGCAATTGACTGATATCACTATTGGGAATACTATTAGATTCATTAGATTCATTTAAATATCGATTGATAACATCAAGATCTTTATTGAGAACTATGATACCATCCTCTGTAGCAATCCAAATATTTCCTTTTTTATCTTCTTCAATATCGTTTACATGATTCGCAGAGACATCTTCTTTGTTAAACATGATAGGAACCCTATAGAATTTATCTTCAATAGGATTATATCTATTAAGACCTATATTAGTTCCCACGTATATAATCCCTCTCGAATCCAAGAATAGTGTATTGATTCTATCGGAATTCAGACTCATAGAATCTTTCGCATCATGATAAAAGGTTTTGAAAGTGTAGCCATCAAATCGATTCAGGCCATCTACCGTACCAATCCAAATAAAGCCATTACTATCTTCAATTGAACATTTGACATGATGGTGTGAGAGTCCTTCTTCTGTTGTAAAATGTTTAAATCTATATGTGTTAGCCTGCCCTACTAACGAGGTACTAAGAATGATAAACATTAATAAAGGAAGAAGCAAAAATCGATCTAGTATCATCGAACTACTCTTATATCCCAATTTTTGATTCATAGCTTTCACAGACGTTCGGCCAAATACATATGTCTTTGTATTTGATACAAATGAAGACGGTTGCCATTCTAAGGATATATTAAATTTGTTGATCAGCTCGAATGATTTTAGGTAAATTAAATAACCCTAAAATGAGAAATATTAGTAACAGTACATCAAAAATGATGGTAATATCGTGAACGTTAACGAAATTGTTAATCAAGATTTGATTTAGGTTTATGATAAAAAGTAATTGATCCTTATTATGAGATTGAAAATGAAGAGTGTTTCAGGTTTGTTGATTGCCGGTATGTTAGTGGTCTTCTTCGCTATGGTAGCTTGTAAGAGTGTCGTTTCTAAGTCAATAGACCAAGCCTCGATACTTGAGTCTAATAAGAAACAAATAAAGGGTATCAGCCCTAACATTATATTCATTCTTACTGATGACCAAGGATGGACACAAACTTCTCATAGATCAGATCCTTCTATAGCTGACTCTCAGAGTGACTATTACGAGACGCCTAATATGGATAAACTGGCTGCTTCAGGTATACTATTCACTCAGGGATATGCACCTAATCCCATGTGTGCGCCTACGAGAAACAGTGTCATGTTTGGTCAGAATGCCGCTCGACATGTTTATAGCAAAGATGTAGATTGGTATAAGAAAACAACGGATTGGTTGACAATACCAAGGGCCATCAAAAAGGCAAATCCGAATTATAAGACCGCTCACTTTGGAAAGTGGCATATCGCTATGGAGCCAAAAGTAGCAGGATTCGATCAGGATGATGGAATGCTTTCTAATAGTGGAGGAGAGATATTCGGAGATGAGTACATTAATGTAAAGGGCGGTGGATATAAGGAAGCCGCAGATATTTACCTCGAAGAGCATAATATGCCGAATCCGTTGAATGCCAGAAAGGTGGGAAAGCCCAGTGCATATTGGAGCGATGAGAATCCCAAGGATATCTTTGGTATAACTTCTCGTGCGAAGCATTTCATGAACGAATCCTTAAAAGAAAAGAAACCATTTTATGTGCAACTGTCACATTACGCCACGCATCTTTCTTTGGTTTCAACAAGGGCGTCCTATGAGTATTTTCAAAAGAAGGCAAAGGGCGATCGTCATAAATCTCCAGAGTTTGCTGCGATGCTTAAAGATCTTGATACATCTATTGGAATGATCATGGATTATGTCAAGGATGCTGGAATAGAAGACAATACTTATATTTTCTTAATGGGAGATAACGGAGGCAGACTTTCATTCAACCAAATGGCATCCTTAGATGAAAATAAAAAATTGATAGAAGCACACTATACCGATGAAGATGATCGCAATATTCCGTTGAGGGATGGAAAACATTCGTTTTATGAAGGTGGATTGAGAGTTCCGTTTATGATTGCAGGACCTAGTATCAGATCCCAAAGATTGTCTCATACGCTTGTAACAGGATTAGACTTACTTCCTTCTTTTGCGGATCTGGCAGGATATGAGGGGGATTTCTCTTCTACTATCGATGGAGGCAGTTTAGTGCCGCTATTGCACAATGAGCATGTAAAGGAGGTTAAAAGATCCAAGGAGGCTCTATATTTTCATCAAGCATCTCACAGACCTCCGCGAAGTGCTGTGAGATTGGGTAATTATAAACTGATTAAATATTATTCAAAAGAACGTAAGTATCCAGGATCTCCGAAAGTGGAATTGTATGACATCTCCAAAGACTTATCTGAAGTCAACGATCTCTCGAAAGTGAAACCAGAGAAAACCAAGGAGTTGGAAAATATGCTGGGGGAATTTATAACAGAGACCAATTCAATAACACATAGACGTGATGTAGAAAATGCGGTTTATAGATTGTTAGATGATATAAATGATAGATAAAATAAATAACAGAACACTTTGGATTTTAAGGAGTGCCCAAATAATATAATGGAAAGAAGATATTAAGAAAAATATTTTATAATATCTTTTCTCTTCATGAATTTTGATATTCTTATCTTGTTACAGATGTGGGCCATGTCTTAGGATCACTTCCAAGTGACCTATTTGGAACTTTACTCATCTCTAATTTCAAAGTACCTCCATTGACAATATCACTATGATAAAGCCAAACTTTATCATGCTTTTGGCCATTCAATTTTATATCCTGAATATATCTATTTTTATTGGAATTATTGACCGCTTCAATTACGAATTCGCCTCCCTTATAATAGTCTGGATTCAACTGAATAGTGATTTTATCAAATATCGGGCTACCAATCTGCACCTCTGGATGAGCACCTGCTCCTCCTCTCATCTCAAATATGCCCATCTTCATTAAAACCGCCAGAGAGCCCATTAAGCCTTGATCTTCATCGCCATTGTAACCATTTTGCGGATCCAGATCACTGTATATTCTATCTACTACTTCTCTTGTCCAGTTTTGCGTTAACCAAGGTTGTCCAGCATAATTAAATATATATCCCACCTGCATCGATGGTTGATTTCCATAGTTCAACCAAGTTCTCTTCCGCTCTCTTTTTACAAATGGATCATTGCGAAAATTATGAGACACGAAGTTATGTTGATCCGCAATATGAAATTGTTGATTGAGCATTTTGGCCGCCTTATCTGCGCCACCCATTAACCCCAAAAGTCCACTCATATCATGGGGAACAAACCACGTAGCCTGTACAGAATTGCTCTCAACGTATCCGTTGTGAAATGCCAATATATCAAACGGCTCATGCCAACTTCCATCCGCCTCTCTCGTCCGTGTCCAACCTATTGACGAGTCAAATACATTCTTATAATTAGAAGATCTCTTCATAAACATTTTATAATCCTCTTCTTTGCCCAATTCCTTTGCCATTTGCGCGAGACACCAATCCTGGTACGCATACTCCAATGTCTGACCAGTGCCATCATTGTGATAGCCTGTATTCTTATTAGGATTGGGGTAAGGCACATAGCCCTTTTCAATATAATTTTCCAATCCGCCACCCACACTTGTCTCATGTTCATATCCTGCCTTACTCATGATACCTCCTGGCATTGCATTCTTACGCATTCCTTCATAGGCGGTTTCTATATCATAACCACGAATACCCTTCATATAGGCGCTAACAATAAACGGAGTTGAAGACGCACCTGTCATCACATAGGTGTAATTCCCACCCGCTGGACCTCTCGGTATCAAACCACCATCCTGATACATCATCAACATCGAATTGACAAATTCATCGGAGATTTCAGGATATACCAAATGCCATAATGTATTAAGTGTCCATTGTGCTCCCCAGAAAGAATCAGAGTTATAATGATTGAATGTAGGCTTCCCTTTACTATCCAAAGGAATCTGCCCAATGCGTTTCTGCGGTCCTGTCATATCACAGTATTGTCCATTGAAATCACTTATAATTCTACGCCCCTGTAGCGCATGCCATAGATCTGTGTAAAACCTACGTTGCTGTTGCTCTGTATTCCCTTCTATCTTTATACGACTAAGATGTTCATTCCATACTTCTTGAGATTCTTCAACAACTTGATCAAAATTCCAATGAGGTATTTCAGATTCTAAATTTAGCCTTGCTTGTTTTTCGCTTACATATGAGATGCCTACCTTCATTTGAATAATCTCATCTTTTTTAGTTCGGAACTTAACAGATACACCTCCATTTTCTCCCTCGAATTTTTTGACCTTTCCTAATTCCTTCCCATCTTGCCATGCATGCAATTCTTTGATAGGTTTTTCAAATTCTATTGAAAAGTATACGGGTGTTGCATGCGGTCTTCTCCTTGTTGGCTCCATCATTGCATATCCTTCTAATTTAGTTTTGGAAACCCATTTGACATATCCGGATTGGGTACCACTTGGTCCGAGTTCCGTATTCAAGTCAATTAGAATGCTGCTCTCCTCTGATGCTGGAAATGTATATTTATGAAATCCTACTCTGGTAGAAGAAGTAAGCTCCGCAATAATACCATAGTCTTCTAAGATAACCTTATGATACCCTGGTTTTACAATTTCATCTTCATGAGAAAATTTAGAACCATAGGCATGAGGACCCAAGTGCCCTTTAAAAGGTCCTGTTGTGGGCAATACTGGAACTCCTGATAATTGCCATGCATGCACATGACTGAAAAATCGAATGGTATCTTGGTTATAGCGGTAACCAGAATCCCATGCTCCACCTAAGCCCATATCAGGGCTTAAGTTCACCATCCCAAAAGGTCTGGTAGCAGAAGAAAAGAAAAACCATCTTGAATTAGCCGCATCTACTAATGGCTCAACCAAATCAACAGGGCGTTGCGATATACCTACTTGACTTACTATTATTAAAAAGAAGATCGTCTTTATAAAACTTTTCACACCTCTCATTATCTCAATTTATTTTTTTTCAATTGTATTTGAATTTATACATTCACCGATCTAATGCCACTAAAATAGCTTTGCATAATTATCAGCCATACTTTTTAATTTTGCCTCATTCATCTCAATTCCAAACCCAGGTCTCAATTTGGTAATCTGAGAATTCCCATCTTTTCCAATTATTGTAGATCTTTTCACAACACACTTTTCAAAAACATCCGATTCTTGAGGCTTTTCAATTGCTTCAACCCAGGACGCTCCCAATCCAATCGCCATCTGCTGCCAAAAAGTACATGCCGGTCCAATCAAACTACTATCTCCTATCATCAAGCCTCTATCATGAGCCTTTATCTTCTTACCCAATTCCACGGCCTCATTAAAAGTAGACATTGTATCAGGATGAATATTAAAATAATGGCCCATTTCTGGCGAAAACAAATCTAATGCCTTGAATGCTGGACGCATCGGACGATCTGGAATCAAACTGAATTCTCCGACCATGGCTTGTAATACTATCCATTGCTCTTTAGACATTTCCGCTGGATCTTCCATGGCGTCAAGACCAGCATTATGGAGGTTTTTCATAAGATCAGCAAGTTTTTCCAAGCTCTTCCATTCTTTATATCCACGATTGGCATCTGCCATTAGAAAGGTGTCGGGCCCAAATGATTTACGCAAGGCTTTAGTCAATGCAAGATCAAGCTCGACATCGCCAAACATCTTTACTTTTATAAAATTATTGAGCCCTTGTGCCTTCGCGATCTCAGCCTGAACTAAGGCCAGATTAACATCTTTTTCCAAAATACAGAATAAGCCCGGCACAGGATCTCTACCTTCTAATCCCCATAATTCTATCGTCGGCTTGTTGACAATCTTTCCTTGTATATCATAGAGCGCCATGAGAATGGGTTCGCTTTTCTTCGCATTCCACTTTTTAGAAAATGCGTTGGATCGAGTAATCTTTAACCCTTCTTCTATGCTCTTCCCATTAAGTCCTAACAAGTAAGCTCCCCACTCTACAATATCAAAATTCAAATCATTCTTGTTAGCCAATGTCTCTGACCAACCTGTGATTCCATTACTGCGAATGGCTATAAATATATGCTGTCTATTATGCCAAGTAGAATGACTAAAGTTCCGTTTCTTAGTAACATTTACCAAATACAAATCAATAGAATCAATAGAATTAGAAGCCGCATTAGTAGTTTTTAATTGATTCGACTTACATCCTGAAAGGAATACTGCTCCAACTCCTAATTGTAATACATCTTTAGTAAACTTCCTTCTTCTGATTACTTTCATCATCGCTCTATTTAGTATATGACCCCTGCACAGGGATCGCACAATTAATCGGCACGTGCACCTTTAATCTCTCTATTACTCCAGCATAATCATTGTCTCCGGCTATATTATTCCATTCTTCGGGATCTACGTTGTGATCATACAATTCCTCCTGTCCGTCTCCATAAGATATGTATCTATATCGCTCATCACGAACAGCATGATAATCAGGCCCCAAACTTGAAATTGCAGGAATGTCTCTTATATTTTTAGGATTCATTAGTTGTGGCACTAAACTTTCTCCCTCCAGCCCATCTACACTTTCCAAATTACACATTTCTATTAAGGTAGGATAGATATCTAATAAACTTACAGCTTGGGTACAAGAAGTACCTCCTTTTACATTTGGTCCACTTACTATTAACGGAACCCTCGTGACCTGCTCCCAAAGTGTGGCCTTTCTCCAGTGTTCCTTTTCTCCTAGATGCCATCCATGATCACTCCAGAGAATTATAATCGTATTATCCGCATGAGCGCTTTTGTCCAAGGCATCCAATAACTTCCCAAATTGTGCATCTGCATAGGTGACCGACGCCAAATATGCTTGTACGGCATCGTCCCACATTTCATTTTTCACGAACGATTCATGCTCGGCATTTTCGATTGTATTATGAAGATCATCAGGTTTAGTAAAATTACTTGTCGAATAGGCTATATGCCTTCCTTGCAAAGACACACCCGTCAAATCATTTTCTTTCACCATGGGTAATTGAATTTGATCAATCGGATACTTATCAAAATATTGCTGCGGATTAAACCATGGAATGTGTGGTCTAAATATGCCACATGCTAAGAAGAAAGGTTGATCTCGTGTATCTTCCAATCTATCACTGATCCACTCAACAGATCTTGCATCAAAAGTCAACGAATCAGGAGTAGAAAACGGCCCCCAAGAGAGACTTGAATTTTCTAATTTTGTTATGTTCTGTGATTCAGGATTATCTCTATGATAGACAATACCTTCTTCCCTTCTCCTTCCAAAAGTTTCATGCCAGTCTTCTTCCTCATAGTAAAATTTATGTAGAATCTTTCCTGCGCCAGCAACATAATAACCTTCTTCTTTAAAATGCTTATTGAGCGTTTGTTTTTTCTTATAAAGGTATAGTGGAGCATCAGAATTCTTATACACGCCTGTGGTACTCGGTCGCAGCCCTGTTATTACCGAAGCTCGAGAAGGACAGCACATTGTTCCAGCAGCATGTGCATTAGAAAACAGGACACCTCTCTTGGCCAATCTATCAATATTAGGCGTAATAGCTTGTGGATGCCCACCTAGTAATTGTTCCCAATCATTTAAATCATCAAAAACTACGAATAGTACATTCGGTTTCTCTATATCCTTCTTTGAAACAATAGACTGGTTACATCCATAAAATAATGTAATTCCCAGAAATAGGATCAGACGCTTTCTAAGAAACACGTCTCTACCTCTCTCATAAATATGGGACATTACAAGAGTTAAATAGTAATATTTATTATCGATGTTCATTCTCGTTTACCTATAGTTCCTTATCCAAATATCTCATTATAATTGAATTGCTTGTAGTCATCTTGTATAGTTCTTAGATTACTTCTTTATAACAATAGTAGGCTCTCCTGTTATATATCCTAAAGAACTCAGAAAATTATCTGCAGCGATTACTGTTTTGTTATAATTATCCCGTTTAGCATAATTGAAAAATCCGTGCGTCTGATTTGGATAAAGATGTAAGTCGCATCGGCTGCCGACTTTTTCCATGACCGTTTTATAATAATCTAAAGTAGCAACTGGAATCAGCTTATCATCAGTACCACAAAATATAATAGTAGGTGGTGTCCCTTCTTGAATATTATGAAGTGGTGAGAACTCTTTATAAGCAGGACCGATTCGGTCATATCCATATCCTCCAGGGCCATTATCTATTACAGGGTTAAACAACACCAATGCATTCGGCTTTGTACTAACAGTGACATCTTCTCCAGATTCTAAGAAACCATTCGTCATAGCAGTTGCTGCTGCTAAGTGTCCCCCTGCAGAGCCTCCAGATCCTATGATTCTATATTGATCGATATGAAGGCGATCGGCATGTATTCTCAAATATCTAATCGCTGAATTCGCATCCTTTAGAGATTGGAATGGGGTGGCTCCTTGTCTGGACTTTACTCTGTAATCCGCCAAAACACATATCAATCCGCGTGATGAAAAATACTCCGCATGAGGTCTAAATTGGCTGATGCTTCCACCGTTCCATCCTCCACCAAAATAGAATATCATAGCAGGATATCGCTTCCCATCTTCCATCTCTGAAGGATAGTGAATCTCCATACTTAATGAAGTAGTATCAACTTTCTTATAAATTTCTTCAGTAATATTGGAATCGCGTTGACCAAAAATATGACACGACAACGGCAAGACTAATAAAAGGATAACAATCTGAGTTTTCAAAGACCTAAAGTCTGTTCCAGTTGGTATTTTAAAAAACGTATTCTTCATTTTTTTCAATTTTTATTGGGGTAATGATCTACCATAACCCCATTCGGAAAGTAGACTTCATGTACACTTCTAATCGGAATTTGTAGAAAATGATATTCTATAAATTCCATATATCGCTCCCAGTCATATAATTTCAATCCATGAAATCCTGACCTCACATGGTAGCCTATCTGACTCTTGATGATGGGCTCATTGATACTTGGTTGTACCTCTGATCCAAATGCCACTTGTGAGTTATATAATGCATACGCCGGCGCAGCATGATACGTCCCTAACCACTGTCCTTTCTGATCGGCCCATAGATCATGTTCTGCTGTGCTCACATATAGTGGTCTGGGAGCTAAGCTCGCCAAAAGCATATGCTGATCTGCTGGCAATGATTCTATGTTATTTTTATAATTGACTGCATTGCGTCCTAACCATCGTGGCAACCATTCGAGCATATTATCAAGGGTCTCGCCCACTTGACGTTTCCAAAGGGCATCTCCGCCATGTCCAGAAGTAGCCGATAAAACCATCCCAATCCGCTCATCTAATGCGGCGGCCCATATTGCAATTTTTCCTCCTATCGATGATCCCATCACTGCTACTTGATCAGAACGAAAGTCACTATCCGTAACTATATAATCCATCCCGCTTATCACCGCATAAGCCCAAACCGATATAAGTCCCCATTCATTTTTCTTTGTATTCTTTTGCCCGGGAGCAAAGTGCAAATCGATAATCCCACCATTCAAAACCTCATCCGTACTCTTGTCACGGCTTCCAAAAGATTCCGCATCGATACTAATTAGTGCGATGCCTCGCAACATCAACTGCTTTAGCGGTGCGTCATTTTTTGTCTTGCCAAAACTTTGAGGACCTTCTAATTCAAATTTTTCATTTTTATAATCCAGCAAATTCACCCAATAAATGGCCGGAACAGGGCCAACTTTTTGATTGGGTATGAATAGTACCATTGGCATTTCCACGGTTCCATGGCTATTGCTAAAGGTGATAAGAATATCTCTACGGGTACACAAGCCCTCTAAGTGATCCGGATCTTCAGAGATCACTTTATACTCCTTGTGTATTGGATCTTGAGAAGTTGGAATTCTTCCATAAATTTGCTCTTCAAAGAACTTTATAATCTCTGGTCTTCTTTTTGATTCCCATTGATCGACAGATGGAATAGGCTCCCCATCGAAGGATTCTAATAAGGCGGGTAAGTCATAAGACGGCACATCGCTTTCTTTAAAAATCGCATTTTCATATTTGGCAGCATCACGCTGTGCACTCGCGGAATATGCTATTAGCATCGATATTAGAAAAATGAATGTCGTTATAGATCTTGGATTAGGGTACGGGTTTCGGCTACTCTCAACCAGCCATAGCAAGGAATTCTGGTCATTTAGTGGAGCCGAAATAACCTTTTCTATTATCAATTTATTACTGCTATTCATTCCCCCTTTTTACTAAAATGAAAGTCCATAAACTTCAGATATTGATCCCAATCGAATTGTTCATATCCGTGTCCGCCGGAGCGCACATGATATGCTAATGCCCGATCGTCTACAGGCTCATTTATATTGGGACGCTCCAGTGTCTTCTGCCCTTTTAACCCGAATAATTCATACACAGGTGTCGCATAATGCGCTGAAAGATATTCCCCCATATTGTCGGCCCACATGTCATTGATGCCACTTACGATGTAGACGGGTCTTGGCGCAATGCAAGCCAAGAGCATATGTTGATCTACAGGAAGATCTTCTTCTCTTCCTATATATTTATGCGCATTCCCACACAACCAGTGCGGAAAGCGACTCATATATTTTAGATTCTCACCAAACTTTCGATTCCATAATGCCGCTCCTCCACAACCAGAATTCTGAGATAAGACCATGGCAAATCTTTCATCTTGAGCTCCTGCCCAAAGTGTAGATTTACCTAATTTAGAAAAGCCTAAGATGGCCACCTTTTCAGCATCCACTGCTTCTTGTGTTTCTAAATAATCCATCGCTTTTGAAAACTGCCATGCGATTCCAGCTAAGACGCCCCATTCATCAGAACGAGGCATACTTTGTTTGCCATGATAGAAAAGTTTCTGAATAGAATTTCTAAATCCGATTTCATCTTTTATAATCTCTCCACCCTTGATATAGGCTACGCCTATACCCTTCTCTACAAAATCTATCAAAGGTGTCCCATTGCCAAGTCGGCCATAGGCTTGAATATTATCCATCTCAATATTCTTGCCTTCTACAGCACCGAACCCCATCCGTAATAATATCGGTACTGGACCTTCTGCATCTTTAGGCAAGTACAAAGCCAATTTCATAGAGACACTTCCTCGTACATTACTAAACGTAATAGTCACCAACTTCCGAATACATCTCCCATCAAAAAAATCAGGGGTATGATCAATCTCTTCGAATTGAACCGTGATTAGATCTTCAGCCATCGGAACCCGTCCATAAATAGAGGTTGCGAACATCCCCATTATCTGGGGCCTTCTTTCTGTCATCCACTCCTCTACAGAGGAGATACGATGGCCTGTCACTGAAACCAGCGGATCTGGCAAACTATAATAGGGCACTTTATCCTCGCTATAATTTACATCTTCCTCCCATTCCTTGGATTGGGAATTGAGGGTACTCTGACCTATACAAGTTAGACTTATCAAAAGGTATAGAAATATAGTCTTCGTGTCTTTTAACATTCAAAATTATAGAGATTTATAAATCACTCGATAAGGTAAGAAGAACTTGCCAAAGCGCATAGATTATCACTCAGTCTCCTTCGTAATCCACATTAGATTTCTTCCGTCCGATCGTGGCGGCTTTTAAAGTTTGTGACTTTACTAAAAAAACATACTATCAAATGAATCTAAATAAAGCATATGACTTTTTTCCTTTTATGCTTGGTTAGTATATTGCGAGGAAATGTTGTTTTGCTAACTATGACAATTCCTACTCGGTCTTTGCACATATTGACTGTTAAATCTTGGATTGCTAACTTTATTTCATAACCACTTCAAAAATTGATCTCAATTGACATTATATCAGCAAATCAAAAATGAGGGCTTGTCTATCATAATTCCTTCTTACAACAATGAGGCCTATATTGGACAATGTATTTCCTCAGTGTTAGCGCATGATTTGGTTTCACAGGTTCTTGTTGTTGATGATGGCTCGTCCGATGACTCGTTGAAAATAATGCATTCCTTTAATGATACACGATTGCAAACGTTAACTCATTTCAATAATGTTAATCGTGGCAGATCAGCGACAAGAAATCTAGGAATTATTAATGCAAAAGGCTTGTGGATTGGCTTTTGTGATAGTGATGACTATTGGTTGCCAAACCGATTTGCTGCGTTTCACAACGAGTATCCTGCAGACCTAGATGGCATCTATGGGCATGTACAAAATGTTTTTTTTAATACAGAAAGCAGAATACTCTATAATAAGGATGTCGTCGGTTTAGATGAAGATGTAGATCCTTCGGACCTTCTTGATTACATGCTTCAAACACAACGTTATTTTTCAATTATCGCATTGATTTTCAAACGGGCAAAGATTGATGACGTGGGGGCTTTTGACATACGCTTGGCATTAGCAGAAGACACAGATTTAATCTGGCGTCTTGCAGCAAATTGTTTTTTATACCCAGAGAAAAACAAAGAGCTTGTCTGCATGCGCCGAATTCATGAAGGTAGTAGTCGATTGAGAGTCGATATGATCAATCTATATCAAAAAAAATTATATGAAATGTGGAGTACAGGAGAAAGAGCCAAATTATTGTCAGTCAAATCTCGTACTCTAATGAGAGCCAAAATTTCTCAAGTTCTACGTAATAGTTCTTAATATTGAGTCCACTCCAGAAAGTAGTCAAAATTGACATGGGACTAAATTTATAAAATTGAAAAGCGCTAGATTTCATTTTTATAATATC
>JBLIDB010000105.1:5000-16517 GCA_047634015.1 Saprospiraceae bacterium | reverse complement strand
TTTCCTTATGGCTAGCATACCTATAGTGATGGGAATCACAAACCTTGTGATTTTAAAAAGGTTAAATCAACTCTATAGTGGAGCGACAACCTTTATGGGTGGTTTTGACGATTTACTTCGAAGCTCTATAAGTTTTCCTGAACATTATGGTATGATAATTCTTAGTATTAAGTATATCATCAGTCTAAGTTTATTAGTAGGAGTTGTTTTTATAGTAATCAAAAAGAAATTCAATGTTGCCTTCTTTTACGTGACAACGATAATGACACTCTTAGTTATTGGGATCCTTTTAGAACATTTTCTATTTGGATCCAAGTTCCCATATGGTAGATCTACTCTTTTCTATCTACCTATTATTGCATTGTATATTTACTACTTATTATTAGAATTAATCAATACATATAGCATTAAAAAGCGAGTGTGCGTTCCTATTATTTTATGTTTAATTGCTCCATTGTACTTGAATTTTTTCACAGGAGTAAACTTCACCCATGCAACCACTTGGCGATATGACGCGCATCCGAAAGAGGCTATGGGAATTGTGAAATCTTACACTGAAGATGAGGCTTACAAAG
The DNA here is from genome assembly GCA_047634015.1 of Saprospiraceae bacterium. GTDB lineage: Bacteria > Bacteroidota > Bacteroidia > Chitinophagales > Saprospiraceae > JAJRXG01. The sequence goes on along the minus strand of JBLIDB010000105.1, from coordinate 15,942 downwards.
CAACTATTACTAATCATTGGCTTACGCCTGCCATCAATTATTATATTAGCACATGGGATTTAAATTTGTATCCTGCCACAAGAAATGGCGTGGATCCAAGAGCTAATTTCATTTACCACCATAATAAATTTGATACCCCAGATAATTTCGAGGAAATATTCTCGCCCGAAGAACCTAGAGCGAGATTGCTAATGAAAAGAGGAACTAACCGCGTAGAGTGAGGAAATTAGTCTGGAACACTTCGTTCTATTCAATTACATAAAAGTTACTCAACCCAAATGTTCCTGAAAGAACTCGATAGTTCGCTTCCAAGCAAGCTTGGCAGCCGTCTCATTATATCTTGGAGTAGAATCATTATGAAACCCGTGATTCACATCAGGGTAGGTATATGAACGATACTGCTTTCCGTATTTGATTAAAGCTTTCTCATAATCTGGCCAACCGGCATTGACTCTCTTATCAAGTGCTCCGTAATGGATGAGTATCTTAGATTGAATTTGCTCAACATCCTTGTCTTCTGGTTGTCCTCCATAGAAAGGAACTGCAGCTTTCAGCGTGGGACAGCGTACAGCCATCATGTTTGATATCCAACCACCAAAACAAAAACCTACAACTCCCACATTTCCATTACAAGAAGGGTGAGCAGCAAGAAATTCTAACGCCGCTATAAAGTCCTCTAACATCTCGAATCTATCTCTTTTTCGTTGCATAAGACGTCCTTCATCATCTGTACCGGGGTAACCTCCAAGAGGTGTTAGAGCATCTGGTGCAAGTGAGACAAATCCATCAAGAGCGGCTCTTCTTCCCACATCTTCGATATGCGGATTCAAACCACGGTTCTCGTGGACGACGATGATACCAGGAAGTTTTCTTATTGAATTAGCAGGAGTACTCAACAATCCTTTTATAGTGCCTCCTCCTTTAGGCGAATTATACTCTATATAATCGGAAGAAAGATTTCGGTGGTTAGGATTGACTTGCAATGTTTGGGCATATTTAGGAAGCAGATATTCTAAAATACTTGGAACAGTTAATCCACCAACGGCATATACAGAAAGCTTTTCGATGAATTGTCTACGTTCCATTTTACCATGGACATAGTAATCATAAAGATCGTAAATATCCTGACTCAAATCTTGGCTGTTCATAGCTTTAGTATTTTGTATTAAGGAATGGCGGCTGTTAATGCATGCGATCTCCTGAGGGAGTCATATCTTTTAACATAGTAGCTTCATAAGCAAGATACTCATTCCATCGCTTACTTACCACATCTTCATCTCCATAGTGCTTAGCAAGTCCTAAGAACATCTTATAATGACTTGCCTCACTCACCATGAAGTGGTGGTAGAAATTACAAAGTTCTTCGTCTTCTAAATGCAAAGAAAGCAATCTAAAACGCTCGCAACTCCGTGCCTCTATCAAGGCAAAGGTTAATAATCTTTCGATGAGCGCTTTGTCTTTGCCACCACCTCTTTCTTGAAATTCTAAGAGCTTATTGACGTATAAATCTTTGCGTTGGTGGCCTAATTGGAAACCACGTTTTCGCATTTCTTGAACTACTAATCGAAAATGTCCCCATTCTTCGGTAACAACAGGACTCACTTCGTCAACTAATCTGTCGTGATCGGGATAATGCTGAATCAAAGAGATACAGGAAGTAGCTGCTTTCTGCTCGCAATAAGCATGATCTGTCAATATGTATTCGAGGCTCATTTCTGCCAGATTGACCCATCGTGGATCCGTAGGAAGTTCGAGCCCTAATTTGAATTTTGTGCGTGCTGTAGGCATTCTATCTGATTGATAAAAAAATCGATTTCATAAATAAGGTAATCCTCATATCCAGAGGACCACTGGATTCCTATTTTATCCGTTTCTAATTTTGCTAGTTGCTTGAGTTGCTTTTTTTCAAGGGTGTATCCCAGTGGGTAGATGAATCCAGATTTGTCTTTAGTAGGGACACCTGAGCTACCTGCATAGCATTTGAGTTTTATCTCTTTCCCATCCAAAAGAGTAATTTTAAGGAGGTTCCCAGTTTCTACAGACCCGTAGTATTTTTGTGCAATTTTAGAATCTATGCGAATATTTAGATGCAAAGCGGCCTCATTATTGATTTGCACAATTTGGCCTTCGGCATGAATCAGATTGCCTTCTTGAAGTTCGTTCTTTACTTCAGGAGGAGTATGATCGAAGAGCATAGCTCTCCCTATCTCAATTCTGTGATTCTTCGTCTCAAGATCAATACCATTATAGACTATATCACATGGAGAATAGCTATCGTATTTTTGTTGAGGTTGATCAGCGAACACTACCAAAAAAATGATAGTAGAAAGAATTGTATAAATCATATAAACACTTAATAAAGTGCAATATCAGTGAAACAGCGCTCAAACTCAAACATTAAAGAAAAATATATATACGAATACAAAAAAAGGAATTTGAGAAGGATAAGTCATAAGAACCTATATCCGAGAATTTTATAGATGCATAAGCCAGATTCGCTTTCTGCGTTCAGTAGAGAAGATTTATTTTTTTAACCAAAAATCCAAGAATCTATCTGATAAGAGTCACTTCGCCTTTGATAGTCTGTATCAGGTTATCTGTATAGTTGATCCGAGCGGCGTAAGAATATATCTCATCAGCTGCATGCGCTCCATCCTTTGTCTCATTCCAACTACAAGTCGGATCATTTGGGATACAGATGATTCGTTCGAATACTTTATTACCCCATCGTTTGTAAATGCGAAAATCTTCTATTCGAGCCCCCCTTTACCTGGTGGAAGAAAGAACAGGTCACTGAAGCCATCATTATTAGGAGAGAAGGCATTATGCTGGTATAATCGCCTCTTTCTGGTTTCCTCTATTGATTTAATCATTACAACTGTCGTATCGTAGCTTACAGATTCTAATTCAAACATTCTGATATCATCCAAAGCGAAATCATTGCCTTGAGGATTTTCATTTTGAGTTATTATGCAATTTTTTGCAATATCCGAGGTGTCGGATTCCCAGGCCTCATAAAACTGCCTCCTTTGACATACCAAATCACTGGCTCCAAAAGAACTTCCTAGCGGTTCATCATTAATATAGAAGACACAGGACTTAGATTGTAAGCACTCTCGGTGACACCATAAGAACCAGCCCATCTTATCTTGTCAACGATGACATAATTACTTGTGAAGAACTCGTTCGCTTCATCAAAATTGGGATTTAGTACTAAGTTATCTGAAGTTGTGGCAGCTGCAAGCCGCTCTAGGACATAAGTTATATTTTCAATATGAGTGGCTACCGGATTGAAAATAGAGGGATTATCAAGATTCTGGGGTGGAAGCCATTTATAGGCATAAAGATTCTCCGTTGTTTATCTGTACCGGAACCCAGGGTTGCAGATAAAGACAGTATCTACTTGTCCGTTCATGAGACATATAAGAAGTGTAGATTGTATTATAACATTCAGACTTTTTCCACAAAAGATTAAATTATTGCATTTATTTAGTATTTCGAGAGGTCGTTGTCCTTTATTTTAACTAGTTAAAACAATAGATGTAGAACAGAAATAGATTTTTGACTTGGAAAAATACTTGAAAAATGCAGATAAGTAGAAATGCCATTAGCTTTGAGGGATTAAAAACCGAATAGGTTGTATTGTCCGCGTAAATAACTCAAAATGAATATTCAGAACTCAGTAGCCTTTTTACTTTGTTTATTGATCGTAGGAATAGGCTGTAAAAAAGAAGTTACACCAATGAAAAAGATTGAAGTGAGTTATCCTGATATACTTAGAGATATCAGTGTAGTAGATAATTATTATGGAACAGAGATCGCTGATCCATATCGATGGTTAGAAGATGATAATTCTGAGGAGACAAAACAATGGGTAGGCGCTCAAAATAAGACGACATTCGGTTATCTTGAGCAGATACCATATCGGCAAAAGGTGGTGAACAGATTAACCGAATTGTGGGATTACGAAAAATACGGATCTCCTTTTAAGAGAGCAGGTAATTACTATTATTTTAAAAATGATGGACTGCAAAATCAGAGCGTACTCTATAAGATGAATCCGGATGGAGTTGATGAGGTAATTCTAAATCCCAATAAATTTTCCGATGATGGAACTTCTTCATTGGCAGGAATGGCATTTAGTAAGAATGGCAAGTATTTGGGGTATTTAGTTTCGCAAGGCGGTTCAGATTGGCGCACAGCAAGCGTCTTAGATTTGGAATCTGGCGAATTGCTTTCAGACAACCTTAAGTGGATAAAATTTTCAGGAGTTTCTTGGAAGGCAGATGGCTTTTATTACAGTCGATATCCAATTTCGGAAGAAGGAGGAGAGTTGAGTGCAAAAAATGAATACCACTCTCTTTATTATCATAAGTTAGGAGAAGATCAGTCGGAAGATGAATTAGTCTATCGGAATAATGAACATCCTCAGCGTAATGTTTTTGGTTCTACAAGTGAGGATGAAAGGTGGCTATTCATTTACGGCAGTGAATCTACCAGTGGTAACTCATTAAAAGTAAAAGATTTAAATACTACAGGTGCGCAGATAGCAACTCTGGTTGAAGGTTTTGATGCTGATTATTCGGTTGTAGATGCTGATGATAATCGATTAATCATCAAAACGAATGCTGATGCGGCGAAAGAACAATTATTGAGCGTTTCTGTAGATAACTTAGCCAGAGGGATGTCTTCTTTTATCCCAGAATCTGAAGATGTATTGCAAGGGGTTTCTGTAGCAGGAGGAAAGATGTTTTTAGAATATTTACATAATGCATCCAGCATGGTTAAGATTTATGATCTTGAGGGTAACTATTTGTCTGATCTTGAATTACCGGGAATAGGAAATGTGGGAATCAGTGGGAAGAAGGAAGATAATGAGGCTTTCTTTTCATTTTCTTCTTTTACGATTCCAACCTCAATTTTTAGTTTGAATACAGAGACATTGGTTTACGAAACTTTCAAATCCCCACAGATTGATTTTGACTTTAGTGCATACGAGACCAAGCAATTATGGTATGAGAGTTATGACGGTACGAAGGTGCCTATGTTTGTAACACATCGGAAAGACATAAAGTTAGACGGAAGTAACCCTACTTTATTATATGCCTATGGAGGATTCAATATTTCCATTACGCCTAATTTTGCATTGACGATGTTACCGATGCTCGAGAATGGGGGTGTATATGCCGTAGCAAACATTAGAGGTGGAGGCGAGTTCGGAAAAGAATGGCATGAAGCGGGTACAAAAGAGCGAAAGCAAAATGTATTTGATGATTTTCAAGCTGCGGCGGAATTTTTGATTTCTGAGAAATATACCTCACCTGAGAAATTGGCAATTAGAGGTGGAAGTAATGGGGGACTATTAGTAGGAGCATCCATAACCCAACGACCAGATTTATTCGCAGTAGCCTTCCCAGCTGTGGGAGTTTTAGATATGTTGAGATATCATGAATTTACGATAGGGTGGGCCTGGGCGGCGGATTACGGACGTAGTGATGATCCAGAGGCTTTCGAGTATTTGAAAGCTTATAGTCCTTTACATAATGTAAACCCTGTAGCTTATCCTGCCACTATGATTACAACCGCAGATCATGATGATAGGGTAGTACCAGCACATTCTTTTAAATTTGCTTCCGAATTGCAACACCAACATACTGGAGATAATCCTGTTCTTATAAGAGTCGAAACAAGCGCTGGACATGGAGCAGGAAAGCCTACTTCTAAAATCATCGAAGAATCTGCAGATATACTTTCATTCATGTTTTATAATATGAATGAGAATATGAGTTTCGAAGTAAAAGGATAATTAGAATTTATAAATAAAGAAATTAGAATATATAATGCAAGCAACACAATCATATATAGCCGCTAATAAGGAGCGCTTCTTGGAAGAGCTTTTAGAAATATTACGAATCCCCTCTGTAAGTGCAAACAGTGCACATAAGGGAGATATGGTCAAAACTGCCGACTATCTAATGACGAAGTTCTTAGAGGCAGGATTAGATCATGTTACGAAGTATGAAACTCCGGGACACCCCATCGTATTTGCCCAGAAGATAATTGATGAAAGCCTACCTACAGTTTTGGTGTACGGACATTATGATGTGCAACCTGCAGAACCATTAGAATTATGGGATTCACCAGCATTTGAGCCCGTAATTAAGAAAACAAAATTACACCCTGAAGGCGCAATATTTGCAAGAGGAGCATGCGATGACAAAGGCCAAGTATATATGCATGTGAAGGCAGTCGAGGCGATGTTAGCCGAAGGAGAGCTGCCGTGTAATGTCAAGTTACTTATAGAAGGGGAAGAGGAAGTAGGCTCTGACAATTTAGGAGACTTCTGTAAAGCACAGTGTGAGTTATTAGCTTGTGATGTAGTACTGGTTTCTGATACATCGATCATTGCGAGAGATACTCCTTCTATTACAGTAGGTTTACGTGGGTTGAGTTATGTGGAAGTAGAAGTAACTGGTCCGAATCGTGATCTGCACTCCGGAGTATACGGGGGAGGTGTTGCCAATCCTATCAATACATTGTGTGAGATGATCGCTTCACTCACGGATGATGAAGGTAAAATCCAAATACCGGGATTTTACAATAAAGTAGTAGACCTATCCTCTGATGAGAGAAAGGCGATAAATAGTGCTCCTTTTGATGTAGAAGAATATCAAAAGGATCTTGAAATAGAATCCGTTAGAGGAGAAAAAGGATATACCACGACAGAAAGAACAAGTACACGTCCTACGTTGGATGTCAATGGAATCTGGGGAGGATATATCGGCGAAGGTGCTAAAACGGTACTGCCGTCTAAAGCATTTGCGAAAATTAGTATGCGATTGGTTCCTGATCAGACAGATGCAGAGATTACTGAATTATTTACGAAGCACTTTCAATCTATTGCTCCTGTTGGCGTAAAGGTAGAAGTGCGTCCTCACCATGGAGGAGCTCCTGCGGTTACTCCTACTGATACTCCGGAATATAAAGCGGCCCATAAAGCCATGCATGAATCTTTTGGAAAAGAACCTATTCCTGTGCGAGGCGGAGGAAGTATTCCTATAGTAGCTTTATTCGAAGAAGTGTTTGGTGTCAAAACAGTGTTGATGGGATTTGGTCTTGACAGTGATGATATTCACTCTCCAAATGAGCATTATGGCCTATGGCATTTTTATAAGGGGATAGAGACGATTCCGTATTTTTATAAATATTATGCAGCGTTGAAAAAGGGGTAGGGTAGTAGGGAATTAGGAAACGAAGAAAATTTCATACTCCTTTTATCTCTAATTCTTTATATGAACTGTGAAGGAGTTGACAAACCATAGAATACACGAATCATCAGATTAACGAAGCATAAACAATGCATTTCGATATTATAACATGCCTGCCTGAATTAATTCGGAGTCCATTCGAACATTCTATAATGCAACGTGCTCAGGACAAAGGATTGGTAAGTTTGGGAATACATAATCTAAGAGATTATGGCTTAGGAAAGCATCGACAGATAGATGACTATCAATATGGAGGAGGAGCTGGGATGGTTATGATGATGGAGCCATTAGTTAACTGCATTGAGAAGTTAAAATCTCAAGGAGACTATGATGAAGTGATATTCCTGACTCCTGATGGTCTGCGATTGGATCAACCTATGGTAAATCAATTGTCATTGGGAGAAAGGCTTCTCTTGATCGCTGGACATTATAAAGGTATTGATGAGCGAATCCGAGAGCACTATGTTACTAAGGAAATTTCAATAGGGGATTTTGTGCTGTCTGGAGGTGAGTTACCAATAGCCGTGCTGGTCGATGCCATTTCAAGAGTCATCCCAGGAGTGCTAAACGATGGAACATCAGCATTAACGGATTCATTCCAAGATGGCATGCTATCTCCTCCAGTATATACTCGTCCTGCGGAATATAATGGTTTGAAAGTACCAGAAGTATTATTATCTGGAAATGACGCGAAGATCGACGAATGGAGAGCAGAGCAAGCTTTGCAAAGAACGGAAGTGAGGAGGCCAGATATTCTTATCTAATTTGGAATAGGAATGCCTACTGAAATAGAAAATATCATCTTCTCTCGATTTGGTAGGCAGCCTATATAGAATTAAATTTCACGCTTTAGTGAATATTACAAAAGGAAAAGGCATTCATACGATAGACTTTAAGGAGCAAGCACTATTCATGGGCGAAGTTTGTTCATACGGAAGTCAATCAAGACAAGGGGCTATCGTGGTGAAGCGAAGGGCAAACCTTACAGATGAAATGAATGAACTAACCGTTATTTTAGATTTTGTATGGGAAGATGATCACTGGTAGATGACTAGAGAGAATATCCTATCTGCTCCTCTACAATAGCTTTGTTATTAAATATTATTGGAAAAACGGATTCCGTTATAGGAGACTTTATTTGTTCTGCCCTTGCTATAATATTTGAACTTACAAATTAAACCAATACGTCATCTTTGCTACTAAGGCTCTGTTTCGACTGCCAAAATTACTAAATGGGCCTGTATCATAATTATCCGTATAGACTATAAAGAAGTCGGATACAGGAGCAAAGCGCCATTGGAATCGAGCATTGATGTTCAAGTTATCCAATTGGTTGTTATACTGTACGAAAGTGGTTAGGAATATGGACTTTGTGAAAGTTAGATCTACTCGAGGACCTATAAGCCATATGTTGGCCGTTTTGAATGGATCATCTAATTTCACTTTATTGTATGAATAATTCAATGAGATGAATCCATATGGTTGATACCTGAGCGTTACACTTCCTTGAGCACCATAGCGATACCCATTGAAATAGCTTCCAAGATTAACAGCTGTTCTTGTTGATACTTTCTTCCTGAGATCTGATGTGAAGCTTATAGAGTTTTCCAAATAGGAATACGTAGAACCTCCGGGTAATACGATTCCATCTTCTTGTAATCGGGTAGGATCAAAGTCTTGTAGCAGCGTAAGATGCTTGTAGGAGGATTCTATTCTTAGCATAGCTAAGTTTTGGAAAGAGATATCCCAAAAAGGATCAAAATTGATTTCTTCACTGCCAAAACCTTTTATATATGGATTGTTGTCTTGCCCTAATTTGTAAAAGAAACGAGAATCAAACCCTATGGAGTGGCTTGCTATTTTTCCTTTTTCAGGATAGAAGTTTATCTGAGCTTCAGGACTCATGATAAAAAAGTCTTTTCTGGGAGCAAATCCAACCTCTGGGTTATAATTGTTACCAACCATAATATGAGCCCATTCTAATCTATACTTTCTCTTAGTATATACAATCTGAGCAGAGTGAGCAAATTCATTGCCGCTGGTGTTAGGTGTAAAACTCTTCTGAACAGAAGTAGTAGCAACCCATTTATTGGAAGGAGTATTCATGCGATATTCAAATCCAAGGAGTCGGTTGTATTCGTTAAGTTGCAAAGATTCATACTTGTCGGGATTAATCAATTGTTTATTGACACCCATAAACTTTACTCTTGAATTATTGGAGATTCTTTGTTCTGCCGTTCCTACAGAGTAATTGTATCCAGGCGTCCCTAACGTTCCAGAAGAGCCATCAATACTAGCGGTTTGCATATTTAGGAATCCGATACGGAGCTTTTCATTGAGTTTGCCACTAAGTCTGGCGCCATATAGGATGGTGTTTTGAATATTCTGACCCGTCTCTGGATCTATCGTAACACCTATTCTGCGAGAGAAAAATGGATTGGCAAATCTTCCTCCAAAACTTCCAAAGAGATCAGCATTTTCTAAAAAGAATTGACGCTTTTCTGGAAATAGAATTTCAAATCGATCCAGATTACTGACTTGTTCATCTACCTCCACTTGCGAGAAGTCAGGATTGATAGTAAGGTCTAGATTCAATCCCGAAGAAATTCCAATTTTTGCATCGCCACCGAAGTTGAGTTTAGTTTTAGATCCTAATTCACTAGGTTCTTCAAAATCTCTCGTTATTCGTGATGAGATATAAGGGATCAGAGAAATATTCTTTCCAGTTTGTTCCAGCGGGTATTCCCAAATCATATCACCCATATATCCTATATCCATTACAAATCGATTCCTAGGAATGTCCGTAAATGAACTAATTTCATTGCCTTGGGTATCTACACGATACATATTGAAGCGCCATTTCTTGCTTCCGTTCTTGAACCTGAGCGTACTAAAGGGAATTGCCATCTCAGCAGTCCATTTATCAGCATACTGCTTGGCGGCACCATTCCACTTATTGTCCCATGACTCGTCAAAATCGGAGGGGGTCTGTCCTGCATTGGCGACTGTAGCTTCTCTTCTAAGTCCATGGGCATTCATGCCAAATACCAAAGCGTTCGTTTGATCATTATAGGTGTCAAATAGAATAGTGACATTATCATTGCCAAAAAAACCATAATCACGTCTTAATGAGGTCGTAATAAATTCATTTCCGGCAGCATGACAAGTAATAGAGATATAGAGGTGCTCATCATCATAGGCTAATGACACTTCAGTGTCTTGGTCTGCCATGGCTTCGTCATCAGGGAAGTTCTGATACATGCCTGACGTCGGGACAATGCGCTGCCAGATAGGTTCATCAAAGACACCATCCAGGCTAATAGGCTCATCCGTCTTATATATGGTGATAGCAGGATGAATTAAGCTTACTTGACTTTCTTGAGAGGTAATATTAGTGAGGGGAAATAATAGGATAAAAACCAAAATTTCGCTAAAACGAAGATTAGACATAGATAATTGGACCAAAGAGTGGTGAAATGGAAACAAATATAATCATTCTGTGATATGAGAAAGTATATACCCTACTTACTATATACTTTCAAATTTGTCATGATAGAAGTGAGCGACTGTCGGCTATTTAGCTGAGAGATATCTCTATTTTAACCAGTATCCATCTCTTTTCCACTACAGTCTTATTGAGTTATGATGATAGACAATGTCAGGCGCGCGAGATA
>JBLIDB010000105.1:0-2500 GCA_047634015.1 Saprospiraceae bacterium | reverse complement strand
CAAACTTTATTCACTTGCGAGAGTGATTAAAGCCAATAAATTTTTTATAAGTTATTTATAACTTGTAGAAGCTCTAAAGAAGCAAATTAGAGCATATGGGGGATGCCTAGGCTCTCAGAGGCGACGAAGGACGTGGTAAGCTGCGAAAAGCTACGGGGAGGTGCAAACGACCTTTGATCCGTAGATGTCCGAATGGGGAAACCCGCTATGCTGAAGGCATAGCGCATAGAGCGCAAACCCAGGGAACTGAAACATCTAAGTACCTGGAGGAAAAGAGAACAATAGTTATTCCGCAAGTAGTGGCGAGCGAACGCGGAGAAGCCCTAAAGTCTCTATATTTTTAGTAGAATGTTCTGGAAAGTTCAACGATACAGGGTGATAGTCCCGTAAACAAAAGAAATATAGAGATGATACGAGTAAGGCGGAGCCGGTGAAACTCTGTCCGAAAATGCCAGCACCATCTGGCAAGGCTAAATACTCCTGAGAGACCGATAGTGCACTAGTACCGTGAGGGAAAGGTGAAAAGAACCCCAAGAAGGGGAGTGAAAAGATCCTGAAACCATATGCTTACAAGCGGTCGGAGCAAATTTATTTTGTGACGGCGTGCCTTTTGCATAATGAGCCTACGAGTTACTCCTCACTAGCAAGTTTAAGTGCTTAAGGCACGGAGGCGTAGCGAAAGCGAGTCTGAATAGGGCGAAAAGTTAGTGGGGGTAGACGCGAAACCGTGTGATCTACCCATGGGCAGGTTGAAGCTTGGATAGTCTCTAAGTGGAGGACCGAACCGGTATATGTTGAAAAATGTTCGGATGACCTGTGGGTAGGGGTGAAAGGCCAATCAAACTCGGAAATAGCTCGTACTCCCCGAAATGCATTTAGGTGCAGCGTTGAGTAGAGTGTCATGGAGGTAGAGCTACCAATAGGGCTAGGGGGCTTCACCGCCTACCAACCCCTGATGAACTCCGAATGCCATGACATTGCATCAGCAGTGAGGGCATGGGTGCTAAGGTCCATGTCCGAAAGGGAAAGAACCCAGACCATCAGCTAAGGTCCCCAAGTGTTAATTAAGTTGAATGAACGATGTGGGAATGCTAAGACAGCTAGGATGTTGGCTTGGAAGCAGCCATTCATTTAAAGAGTGCGTAACAGCTCACTAGTCGAGCGTTCCTGCGCGGAAAATAATCGGGCATTAAATTAACCACCGAAGCTATGGATTTGATCATTAAATTGATTGAGTGGTAGGGGAGCATTCCAGCGGCACTGAAGCTATCTTGTGAGAGGTGGTGGAGCTTCTGGAAACGAAAATGTAGGCATGAGTAACGATAAAATAGGTGAAAAACCTATTCGCCGTAAGACTAAGGGTTCCTTGTTCTATGCTAATCAGAACAGGGTTAGTCGGGTCCTAAGGTGTAGCCGACAGGCGAAGCCGATGGAAATCAGGTTAATATTCCTGAACCTGCATACACTAAAAAGGGGACGGCGCAATGTAGTTGACGCGTACTGACGGAATAGTGCGCTGAGTGGATCGCTATGCGAGAAACGAGACGATGAATTTGCGTCCAAGAAAAGCCGAAGTATTGCAGTCCGTACCGTAAACCGACACAGGTAGTCGAGGAGAGTATCCTAAGGCGCTCGAGTGATCCGTGGCTAAGGAACTAGGCAAAATGGCCCCGTAACTTCGGGAGAAGGGGCGCTCTATTTAAATATTGAGCCGCAGTGAAAAGGCCCAAGCGACTGTTTAGCAAAAACACAGGACTCTGCAAAATCGAAAGATGAAGTATAGGGTCTGACACCTGCCCGGTGCTGGAAGGTTAAGGAAGGGGGTTAGTACTTCGGTACGAAGCTCTTAACTGAAGCCCCAGTAAACGGCGGCCGTAACTATAACGGTCCTAAGGTAGCGAAATTCCTTGTCGGGTAAGTTCCGACCTGCACGAATGGTGTAACGATTTGGGCACTGTCTCGGCCACGAGCTCGGTGAAATTGAAGTATCGGTGAAGATGCCGGTTACCCGCAGCGGGACGAAAAGACCCCGTGCACCTTTACTACAACTTCACATTGAATCTGGGTATAAGATGTGTAGGATAGCTGGGAGACTTTGAAGCTGTATCGCCAGATATGGTGGAGTCATTGTTGAAATACCAGCCTTCTTATACTTTGGTTCTAACTCCGCGAAAACGGAGAACAGTGTGTGGTGGGTAGTTTGACTGGGGTGGTCGCCTCCTAAAAAGTAACGGAGGCTTGCAAAGGTACCCTCAGCATGGTCGGTAATCATGCGTAGAGCATATTAGTATAAGGGTGCTTGACTGAGAGATCGACAGATCGACCAGGTACGAAAGTAGGCTAAAGTGATCCGGTAGTTCCGTATGGAAGGGCTATCGCTCAAAGGATAAAAGGTACGCCGGGGATAACAGGCTGATCTCCCCCAAGAGCTCATATCGACGGGGAGGTTTGGCACCTCGATGTCGGCTCGTCACATCCTGGGGCTGGAGAAGGTCCCAAG
>JBLIDB010000104.1:0-16578 GCA_047634015.1 Saprospiraceae bacterium | reverse complement strand
CTACAAAAGATTGGATATTTGAAAGTAGTAGGAATAGCGCCACAAAAGTTAAGAAAAATACTATAAAAATCAGAAACGGAATTATCGACTTACATGGGCGTGGAGCAAAAAAGTGGATATTAGATCTTCGATACAACAGAGGTGGAGATATCAATCCTATGATTGCAGGATTAGCTCCTCTAATAGGAGATGGAAACATAGGAGGATCTGTAGATAAGAGCAAGGATTAACAAAGGAAATATTTTATTCGCAAAAATGAATTCTATGATACTGGTAATCTAATAGATAGTACTGGACATGCTCCTGCAAATATCTCGAAAGATCAAGTTGCAGTGCTCTTAAGTAGATATACTATAAGTTCTGGTGAGATGACAGCTATCGCATTTAAGGGAAGAGAAAATACAATCTTCATTGGAGAAGCTCCGGCAGGTTACACAACAGGAAATGAATGGGACCAAATATCAGAAGATATCCTCCTCAATATTTCGCAATCTGTATTTGTGGATCGTAATAAGAATATTTACAAGGCCAAAGTTGGAGTAGATATAGAAATAGAATTTCTCACAGGACTCGAACTTGAGGAAGATCCTAATATATCAAAAGCAATTGATTGGTTCAATTAATAATATTACTCAAGCACCATTAACTCATATCCGAAGGTGAAGTAAAGCCTAATAAAGTAGATCATTACTACTCCCGAATCCGTGATAGTGAGTACTTTGCTTTTAAATAAGATTTCATTGTTGATCAGATTAAAATTCTTAATAAGCCTAAGCTTCTTGGCACTCTCTTTAGCCCAAACATTTGGGCAAGAAACACCCGCTAGAATACTTCAAGAAGACTACCAGCTACATATAACCCGGACATCAGAAAAAATATCTGTAGATGGTGAGTTAAACGAAGCCATCTGGAGTCAAGCAGAAAAAGCTGAAAATTTCTGGATGTCCTATCCTATGGACGGAATACACTCCGATAAAGGAAATGGCACAAGTGTTATGATGACTTATGATGAGACAAACATTTACGTTGCAGCAATTTGTAAAGGTGGCGGTCCATATATTATTCCATCCTTAAAGAGGGATGCCGAGACTTTCTGGAGGGGCGATGCGTTTGCCATCGTCTTAGATCCTGTCAATGAACAGACAAATGGTTTTGTATTCGGTTCCAATGTGGCAGGCGTTCAGACAGAGTCACTCATCACAGGTGATACGGGACGAAGAGGTGGGTTTAGGAGAGGTGTCAATGGAGCGTGGGATAATAAGTGGATATCAGAAGTAAAGATCTATGAAGAATATTGGACTGTAGAAATATCAATTCCATATAAGTCTCTTCGTTTTGGAAATAACGATAGATGGGGCTTGAATTTTGTAAGAAGTCACAGTGCGAGTAACTCCTACCATACTTGGTCGCCAGTACCTGTCCAATTCCGAGGACTGGATTTAGGATTTACAGGTGCGTTAATTTGGGATAAAACTCCAGAGACAAAGAAGAGTAATATCTCTGTAATCCCTTATGTTCTTGGTTCCGTAAACAAAGATTTCGAAGAAGGAACTCCTAATGATTATAATGTCCAAGTGGGGGGCGATGTGAAGGTTGCTATAGGATCTGGACTAAATCTGGATCTTACTATAAATCCGGATTTTTCTCAGGTTGATGTCGATCAACAAGTAACAAATCTCACGACGGTGAATCTTAGATTTCCAGAAAGAAGATTATTCTTTCTGGAGAATAGTGACATCTATTCTGATTTCGGTATTCCACCTATGAGACCTTTTTTCTCTCGAAGAATAGGTCTTGATGAAGATGGGAATGCGATCCCTATAGCTTATGGAGCGCGCCTAAGTGGCAATCTTAACAAAGACTTGCGTATAGGAGTGATGAACCTTCAGACCAAGTCCAATGATGATTTCTTAGGGCAAAATTATACTTCCATAGCGGTCCATCAGAAAGTATTGGATAGATCTGTTGTAAAGGGGTATTTTCACAATCGTTCCGCTTATGAAGATGGGGGCTTCAAAGGAAATGATTATAATCGGACGGCGGGATTAGAATTTTCATATCGTTCTAAGGATGGTGGCACGAATGGATTTGCCGGTTATGGAAAATCATGGAGCCCAGAATTAGAGGGTGATAATTACTTTTATAATGCAGCATTTGGTTACAATGATCGCATCTGGAGCTTTTATACTAATATAGCAGGAGTAGGAAATAATTATCGTGCTGATATGGGATTTATCCCGAGAATCAATCACTACGACGCAGTTGCTGATGAAACAAATAAAATAGGTTTTCATCATGGATATACCAGCATAACATATACGATCTACCCCGAATCAAATCCAGCGGTTATCTCACATAATATTGCGTTATTCAATGACTTTGATTATACCAAAGATGGATTTGATCTGATTACAAATTCTACTACTGCCCGCTACCGCATGAATTGGGCTAATTCCAGTAATCTTTCTATGGCTTACAGTTTTGAAGCACAAGGGTTGTTATATCCATTTGATTTTGTAGCGGACAAACCGCTTCCCGTGGGACGTTATAATTATAATTTCGGTGGTATAGAGTATCAGACCGATCGTCGTAAGCCATTGTCTATGGAACTGGGATTCGAATATGGTGGATTCTATAATGGGACGCGAACGCAATATTCAGCTGAAGTCAGCTATCGCGCTCAGCCATGGGGTAATTTTGCGCTGACCTTTGTTAAGAATGACTTAGTTTTTCCTGAGGAATATGGAGAGATAGAATTGCTATTAATTGGCCCAAAAGCTGAGATAAGCTTTTCGAGATTATTTGCTTGGACAACATTTTTACAGTACAATACACAAGCTGAGAACTTTAATATTAACAGCAGGTTACAATGGCGCTTTCAGCCTATGTCAGACATATTTATCGTCTATTCAGACAATTATGCTACAGACATCTGGGGGCCCAAGAACAGGGGACTTATCGTAAAAATGAACTACTGGTTGAATTTGTAGAAAGGAATTCCTACTAGAAATCTATTAATTCTATATCAAAAGCTATCGGCGTAAATCCCGGAATCGAACCACTACCTCTTCCTCCATAAGCAAGAGATGAGGGCATATATAGAGATCCTTTTCCACCCTTGCCAAATAATGGAATACCTTCTGTCCATCCTCGTATTACTTGATTCAGACCGAATGTTGAAGGAGCACCCCTATCAAATGACGAATCAAACTCATCTCCGTCAAGAAAATATCCTCTATAGTGTACTGTAACACTGCTCTGAGCTGTAGGTTTCTGAGTACTTCCTGGCTCATCAATTACATAGAATAATCCCGAGGCGGTTACTTGAGGAGTGATATTGTTCTTCTCAAAAAATTCCATCAATTGCTGATCTTCAGGAACGTCATCGCCACAAGAAGAAACAGTAAGTAAGGAAAGTATACAGAGTGCTATAAAAAGGTAGGATTTCATTATTTTCATGATCTATATTTTATCAATTCGAGTGCAAAGAAAAGCAATTAGATGAATTCGATGCAATTCAGTCCCATTCCCTATCTATATTTACCCGATGCAATATTTTAAAGGCTTATCTATAACGTTCCTTCTCTTTGGTTTGTGGTCATGTGGTGATCAAACAATATTCGTTGATCAAGATCAGATAACCATCTACCGAGATCAATGGGGAGTACCGCACATTCATGCTCCAACAGATGAAGAAGTCGCCTATGGCCTTGGGTGGGCCCAATGTGAGGATGACTTTGTTACACTCCAAGAACAGATGTTAGCGATCCAAGGAAGATTGGGAGAACTAAAAGGTAAAGAAGGCATCACTATAGATTTTGGAATAAAATTCATGGGTCTGCGAGAGAAAGTAAAAGCTTCCTATTCTGAAATAAATCCGAAAGTTCAAAAAATTCTTGAGCAATTCGCCTTAGCCACCAATACTTACGCTAAACGATTTCCAGAAAAGACACTATTGAATGGTGAATTCAAAGTGACTCCTCAAGATCTTGTCGCAGGAGGTCTTTTGGGATTGGTGGAGATAACGGGGGCTGGTTCCGATCTTCAAAAAATAATGAATAACAAGATTGCCTTAGATGAAGCGGATAACTTTCCGAAAGGATCCAATGCTTTTGCCATTTCATCGAATCGAACGCCTTCCGGAGAAACATTCCTGGCGATTAATTCACATCAACCTATGGAAGGTTGGTATAGTTGGTATGAAGCACATCTTATAAGCGATGAAGGGCAAAATATATTGGGAGGTACTTTTCCCGGTGGTACAAATATTTTTCATGGAACCAATAAACATTTAGGATGGGCGCACACTGTAAATCATGCGGATTTTTCTGATGTTTACAAACTGACAATGCATCCTGAGGAGCCCTTCTCCTATCTTGTAGATGGTACTTATAAAAAATTAACAGAAAAGAAATATAAGAGCTGGCTCAAAATATTTGGTCCTATTAAAATTCCAATTTCCAGAACTGTCTATGAAAGTGATTTTGGAATTACTTTCGATACAGAAAATGGTTTCTATGCCTGGCGCTATATCGCTCAGGATGCGATTAAATCTATCGAACAATGGTATAAGATGAATCGCGCCAACAATCTTGAGCAGTTCAAATCTGCCCTCAATCTTCAAGGTATTCCATGTACCAACATAGTCTATGCCGATGACGAAGACAATATATTCTATATCAGTAATGGTAAATTACCAAAGAGAGAATCTCAATACAATTGGCGTGAAGTATTGCCAGGAGATAATTCAGAATTACAATGGGATGAAGGATACTGGCCTTTAGATAGCCTCCCGCAAGTGTTGAATCCAAGCAGCGGATATGTATTCAATACAAATAATACACCTTTCTTAAGTTCGGATTCTCTCAATAACCCTCAATACCTTAATCGACATAAGACTATGGGATACTTCACTCCCGAGCATAACAACAACAGGAGTATGAGATTGTCAGAATTACTAAGTCAAGACACTTCTATAAGTTACGAAGAATTCAAGGCTATAAAATATGATCGACAATACCCTGAATCGTTGATTCAACCCCAAATGATTAATCAAGAGTTTTTTCTACAATTAGAATCTTCTAAATACCCTGATATTAGTGATGCCATTGACTTACTAAAAAACTGGGATAGACGGATGGACGTCAATAATACAGAAGCAATGCTTGTGATTAGAACTGCTGATATCTTGGGCCAGATCTTGAAAGAAGAAGGAAAATTCGAAAGAGGAAACCATATCACAGAAATGCAATGTGTAGCCGCTATTACAAGAGCAAAAGATTTCATGCTTGACAAATTTGGCTCGCTTGAAATTCCGCTTAGTGAAGTACAGCGGCATAGGAGAGGCGAGGTAGATCTTCCGATTGCTGGTGGGCCAGATGTCATAGCAGCTATATATTCTAAAGCTACCGATGATAATAAATACAAAGCGTACGTTGGCGAATCTTATATTCAACTCGTTCGCTTCACCAAAGGAGAACTGCCGAAACTCGAAACTGTAAATGCATATGGTACTTCAGCAGTACCCGGACATGAGCACTCTACAGATCAAATGCAAATGTTTGTAGATCAAAAACTGAAACCTATGACCTTGTCATTAGAAGAAGTTAGAGCAAATGCTCTTAGGCAATACCACCCATTAAGAGTAGAGAATTGAATTACAGTTTGGCTGCTGCTGCTTTATCAAACCACCATATGGCATCCTTAATATAGGCAGCAGGATAATTAATCGCTTCTTTCGAATTATTAAAGATCTCCGAAACGACATCTTTCTTGTTCGCACCAGACACAAGAAAGTGCTTTTGCCTTGCGCAATTAATTATAGTCCCAGTAAGTGTTATCCTCTTTTGTCCAGAACTGGGATGTATTCCTACCGCACAAATATTTTGGCTTTCCAATAAATGAAGCTCTGGTGGGAATATAGAAGCTGTATGTCCATCATCTCCCATTCCCAATAACATAATATCGAATACAGGAATGCCATTTTCGATCGGCAATATTTGTCTTATTATATTACTATACCTCAAAACTTCTTGGGTAGGGTCATCCTCTCCATAGATACGATGAACATTCTCAGGAGGTATAGCAATGGAATTCAAAAGATTAGCATGAGTCATTCTATAATTACTCTGTTCATCAGCAGGAGGCACACATCTTTCATCGACCCAATAGATATGAATCTTAGACCAATCTATTTTGTTTCCATAGACTTCTGACAATATCGAAAATAATAACTTCGGAGTACTTCCTCCCGAAATTGCAATATTCAACGTGTGGACTTTCTCCACTTCCTCCATCACAAATTGAGCGAATGCTGCGGCAACTACTAAACCCGATGAGTAAATTCTTGTTTCTCTTTCCATGTCTTGTATCATCACTTTAATTCAAGATTCTCGCATTCATAAGAAAGTTCAGAACAAGAATTTCTCCATGTGTCTTCAGTAAGATCAATGGCTAATTGTGGCCCCCATGATCCTATCGGATACCCCTTAACCGGAACAGAAGGGGCACTTTCCCATGTTTCTAAAATAGGAGCTACAAATCTCCAAGCCTCTTCGACACTATCTCCGCGTGCATAAAGCGTAGCATCCCCTTTTATTACATCTAAGAGCAAGCGTTCATAAGCTGCTGGAACATCTGTATCTGTGAGGTCACTATAATGAAAGTCCATGGCTACGTCTTTCACATGAAATCCAGAACCTGGTACTTTCATCCCGAATTTAAGCATCAGGCCCTCGTCTGGTTGTATCCGAATCACGAGTTCATTGTGAAAATTTTTCAGCATTTCTTCCTTTCTAAATAAGGTATGAGGAGGGTGTTTAAAAGTGATCACCACTTCGGTTACTTTCGTTGGTAATCCTTTACCTGACCTCACATAGAATGGTACATCTGCCCATCTCCAGTTATCTATAAAGAACTTCAATGCTACAAACGTTTCTGTTTTAGAACCCTCTGGAACACCTTTTTCTTCACGGTAGCCTTTAAGCTTTTTATTATCTATAGTTGTTGGAAGGTACTGACCTCGGATGACATCTCTTTTTACATCCTCAGGAGAAAGCGGGCGAATTGACTTTAATAATTTTAATTTTTCATCACGTATTGATTCTGCAGTTGCGGCAATGGGAGGTTCCATTCCTATATGAGCGATAATCTGCATTAAGTGATTTTGAAACATATCCCTTAATGCCCCTGACTTATCGTAATATCCTGCCCTATCTCCTACTACGAGATGTTCAGCATTTGTAATTTGAACATTTTTAATATAATTACGATTCCACAATGGCTCAAATATTCCATTTGCGAATCGCGTCACCAATAAATTCTGAACTGTCTCTTTGCCTAGATAATGATCTATACGATAGATCTGATCTTCGTCAAAATACTCTCTAACTGACTTATTCAGTTCTATTGCCGTTTTTAAATCGTACCCAAAAGGCTTTTCTATTACCAATCTTTTCCATCCTTTAGATTGGTCATTTAGATTATGAGCGGCAAGGCAAGCTGGAATGGTCTCATATAAAAAGGGAGGTGTAGAAAGATAGTAGATGTAATTCCCGCCTATGCTGAATTTATCATCCAGATCCATCAATGCTTTTTTCAAGGATCCATATGATTCCGTGTCAGACGTTTGCAATGAGATATATGATAATCTACTCGTGAAATCTGAATTATCAAGCTCTGCTCTCTCTTTTGATTCAATAAATTCGCTGGTGTAGAATACCTTTTCGCGAAACTCACCATCCGTAAAAGCTGATCGGCTAACTCCCAAAATGGCGAACTCCTCTGGAAGAAAATTCCCTATATATAGTTCGTAAAGTGCTGGTATTAATTTACGTACTGCAAGGTCTCCTGAAGCACCAAAAATTACAAAAATTACATTATCCATAAAGATCTAAATTGAGAACATCACACGACTGTCTATCGCTAAAAAGTCAAGAATAATACTATTCAACGAAAGTATCGAACTTATTGAATTCCCGTATACAAACCTTAGTAATGAAGAAGTGTTTATCATTGCAGTAATAAAATAAACCACGGTATGAGTAAAGGTCAGTATGATTTCGGAATGATTGGATTAGGAGTAATGGGGAGGAATTTTATCCTCAATGTTGCGGATAGTGGATATTCTGCGATCGGATTGGATACCAGCAAGGATAAGGCCCAAGCCCTTAATGAGGAATCTGAGGGCAAAAATGCTGAAGGCACAACAAATATTAAAACCTTCGTCTCTTCCCTAAAAAGCCCGCGGAAAATCATGCTTCTCGTTCCTGCGGGTAAAGTAGTAGATATCGTCATAGAAGACTTATTAAAACATGTAGATGAAGGAGATCTCATCATCGATGGTGGAAATTCATTCTATATGGACACCGATCGTCGCATGGACTACCTCAAGAAGAAAAAGATCTCATTCTTAGGGATGGGGGTCTCTGGTGGTGCTAAAGGCGCAAGATTTGGTCCGAGTATAATGCCTGGAGGAACAAAGGCTGCATTCAATAAAGTAAAGAAGATTCTTGAAGCGGTCTCTGCACAAGTAAATGGCGAACCATGTGTAGCCTATATGGGTAAAGGATCTGCGGGAAATTATGTCAAGATGGTTCATAACGGTATCGAATACGCCATGATGCAATTACTTGCCGAAAGCTATGACATTCTTAAAACTATCGGAAAACTCAATAATCAAGAATTACGCGAAGCCTATACTAAGTATAACAAAGGCAAGTTAAAATCTTTCTTAGTAGAAATTACTGCCGCTATTTTTTCTCAACAAGATGAGTTGAGTAAGAGTATGCTCATTGATAAAATATTAGATAAGGCAAAGCAAAAAGGCACTGGTAAATGGACTTCTCAGAATGCCATGGATTTTGGAATTCCGGTTCCGACAATTGATGCTGCTGTAACTATGAGAGGATTATCCTCACTCAAATCCGAAAGAGTGGCGGCTTCGAAAATACTGAAAGTCAGTAATACGAAATTCAAGATTGATAAAAAAGAACTGGTCAAACAAGTTGGCGACGCTCTTTTCTTTTCTTTCATAACAGTATATGCCCAAGGAATGGCATTACTTGCTGATGCGTCAAAAGAAAAAAAGTACGGATTGGATCTTGAAGCGACGGCTCGTATTTGGAGGGGAGGGTGTATTATAAGAGCCAAGCTGCTTGAAGATATTCGTCAAGCGTATTCTAATAATCCGATCCTTTCGAATCTTATGGTGGATCCACAATTCGCAAAGTATCTGAAGAGTGGTAATAAAGCAATGAGATCTGTGGTTAAGCAATCTATTGACGCAGGAGTGCCTACCATGGCATTTAGCAGCGCCTTGGCTTATTTCGATGCTTATCGAGATGATAGATTGCCGCTTAATCTAACGCAAGCTCAGCGAGATCATTTTGGATCTCACACTTATGAACGAGTAGATAAGGATGGGACATTTCATACTGAATGGAATTAATTGGATCTTATTTATAATTTCTAATCGACCTCATGGTATAAAACCATCCTCTTGAGATGTACTGCTCATGTGGAGCTTTGAGATTAGAATGCTTATATACCAGTGCTTTCAACTCTGGCTAAAATAATTAGTCCCCTACGTACTAATTGAGGTATTATAATTTCGCTCTAATCCTGTAAGTATGAAATGTTACTGCCAGCCACATCCAAGGCTGATTTCTAATTAAGAACAAATTTAGAGTCCTGAAGGATTGGCACATCGGCGTGGTGATTTATATATCTCCAAAGTAGTTTCGTATTTTGTGTTATTGTATAGCAGACAGAACAGCTCTTATAATTGCATTTCGTCCATTTAGAACTCATAGGTTTCCCCTTACAAAAAAGGCTGCCTTTCTTTCGAAAGGCAGCCGCGTTCTGTTATAAAACTAAGTTAGTAGGTTGCTATTGGTGTTTCCCCGTAAAGGAATGATCTATTCTATAATTATCATTTTTCGGGTATCAGAGAATTGTCCACTTTCTAATTGGTAGTAGACGACTCCTGATGCTTGTAAATCGTTACGAGTCAATGTGATCGCATGACTTCCTTTCTGGTAATTCCCTTCGATAACCTTAATAAGCTTACCAGCAACATCACTAATCGTAAGTGTTACATCTCCAGCTTCTGATAATATAAATCCTATCTTAGTCACATCACTAAATGGATTCGGTTGATTCTGCAATAAGGCAAATTCCATATCTCCAGCAATTTCTTTAGCCTCTAAAAAGCTTGTTGAAATAGCCAATTTAGTATAGTCCTTATCATACGCCTCCACATTGGTGACCTTACTATTGAATTCAATCAAGTCACTTATAAGCGCATCTTCTGAAGCCGTAACGGAAACGTACATTAGTACATCATCCACTTCTTGAGCCTGGGCATTATACCATGCTACCGTTGTCGTTCTTGCATCAAGAGAAGCGTAATTGGCATCACTAATCCACAATTGCCCTGGGATTAAACCATTTACTTTTCCTTTATATGAAGATATCGTCATTTGATATGCTGCAAGTTCTTGCGGAGAAGTTACTCTTACTGGTACTTTCACTGTCTCCCCTGCTTTTATAAATTGGTCTTGTATTACTAATTCTAATTCACCTCCTGATCTTGGACCTGCTAAGAGACTATTTGCAATCGCATTGCCACTAACATCTCCTATCTTGATTGCATCAAAATTGAGATCCGTCATATCTGCAGTTAACTGCTGTATTACAAGCTCTTCAATGTATGGGAATGGCTTCTGGTTACTTTCCCATGATTGACCAGGTTGTAAGAATCTCCAACTCTCATTTTCTGTAAATCCTTCAGTAATACCAAGTATTAATCTTCTCAACTGCACGAGGTCAATACTACTGATTCTCGTATCCGAGTTGATATCACCTGCAATCACTTGGTAAGGATCTTGGAATATACTGATGCCAAGTATATGCCTCTGAATCAATACTAAGTCTAATGTTGTGACACCATTAAGAGCATCATCATTCTTAGCACTTGTAAGTCTATAAGCACTATATAGATCATTATTATCAAATGCGAAAGTTCCTTCTACACCTGTAATCTCTTCTTCTCCTGCACTGAGCGTTACAATAGCTTTTTCTACCATGTCTCCTTTTGCAGTAACTACTGCACCGGCGATCATAGCATCTTCCACATCCTGATCAGGACATATGTCATTGTTATCATCTATACGAAGGCTGACATAACAGAAATCCTCATTACCACTTTCATCCAAGACATACATCTTGATTTCCTTCATTGTCGAAGAACCATTCGGAATATCTTCACAAGCGAATGTTAGACTGTTCAATTCGAATCCTAAATCATTCTTGAAGAATACTTTCACAGGGCTACAGTTATCATAACTACCTCTGTCAAATTCCTCCGCCCAGATCTGAACAGCGCCCGTTTCTACATTCATTGTTGCAGTGCTGATAGTTGCTAAACATACTGGAGTAGGAGCCCGAGTATCTTCGAATCTTATAGCGGTCTCAGTATATCCGTCGTTGCCACATCCATCAGACACGAACCACTTTATAATATGTCGCTCTGTTGGAGCTCCAGGTCTACTATTCATAGTTGCCGAAGCACCTTTTGTATTCTTAGTGCTTATTACCGTTCCTTCCTCATCTATTACTTCTATCAACCAAGTAACTTCTTTGGAATCAAGGACGATATCCCCACATAATTCGACAGCCGTTACTGTAATAGTTGTATCCCCAACACAAGCTTCATATGTATCATTCTTAGAGCTCGCACCATCGAATATTTCTACATTAACAACAGCAGGAGCATCAATTTCTGGAGCCGTATCATCAGTAATCTTTATGACCTGATCATAAGTATAATATCCATCTACATCCACATTCTCGTATCGGAAGTAAATATCTCCCATCTCTCCCTTCACATGATCACACTTTTCACATGGCTCATTTGGCGCTGTATCAGCTCTCCAATCTCCTTCTCCCATCGATTCATCATCAAAAGCGACAAAAGAATCAGTAACGTCATCATTGACATTGTTTCCGTTGACTGTGTAATTACACCAGTCTATAATGGTCCACTTTCTAATAATCTTACGGCATCCGCCATCAGCATCTACTTCAATATCTTCATGACTCATCGCAAGCATGCTGCAACTTGATTCACACCAAGACGGCGCATCAAGAACATCGCCTCCACAAGTGAATGATTCGCCCATATCAATATCCTCAAGGATATAATGTAAAGTATCATTTTCACATTCTCTGCGGATTCCACTTACTATTGCGTCGTTGTAATGCTTAGGCCACTTTATTGCCGTTGGATCGAATGGTTTGAAACCATTTATGTAAATAATTTGCTCACAACGTAATTCATCATCTAAGTACCACTGTCGAGTGATTCTTCCTTCTCCACAGCCATCAACGTCTTCCACGTCAACATTTGTTAAAACTCCACCCTCGCAAATAGCAAATATCACTTGTGGTTCTCCGATTACTTCTATACTTGTATCATCTCCACATTCCAAATATACAGGCTCACATCTGACAAGAGTTGTAGTCTTATCTTCAACATTTACATCTGTCCAACTTACACCGTTTTCAGATCTTGGACTGTTGTCATTTACAACAAGAGCCACTTTCTGTATTCCTATATCACCACAACAGAACTTTACAAATTCCTTACAAATAACATAAGGTATCTCATCTACTTCGTACTCTGTCTTGTTAGTGTAAGTAGTATCATAATAGATACCGTCGATGTGACATTGCATAGCATGGTATAGTAGATTTCCTCCAATATCTGTAGCCTGGTCTCCAGGACCAACGTAAATCGGGTTTTGTAATTCTGAATCAAGAAGTACACAAGAGAATACTTCTCCACAATCAGAATCATGACTACCCAAGTCGATACCATCTACAAAGACTTTTGTTATACCCCTTAATTCGATAGGATCATATATTAATGAAGCATTCAACTGATCCAAAGCTACTGCTATAGGTCTCACATCATCTACTACATTGACTTGGAATGTCAATATGCTATCATTTTCGCAAGCATCAGTTGCAGTCAATGTTACCGTAATAGGGTTATCAGTAAAGGTTATATCCTTTAATACTCCGTCTACGATCGTTCCCGCAGAGGATTCCCAGTGCTCTTGTGCCAACCCACTACAATCATCCCATATATCCGCTGATAATGCAATTTCAGCACTACAATCCCAAGGAATTAATTTCGCTTCCAAGTTAGCAATAGGCTTAATTGATGGTGCTTCAATATCTTTAATTATTATCCATTGGTCATAGAACTTAAGTCTACCTGAACACCAGTCTAATACTGTCCATGTACGCAGAATATTAGCTTCTGGTCCAGCGCAACTCGCAAATAATTGATCAGCACACCTCACTGCAAGATTACAGATGTTTCCTTTACCTAATCCGACCAGATTTTGTGTTGTATCATAAGTTATCTTGATATAGTCTATAGTATCTTTTACTACGACATCGAAAGTGTAAGAGATATTATCGATTATTACAACGCTATCCCTTACGATTCTTTCCCTAATGGAGTCCACCTCCATTTCCGTTTTTGTGATCTTGCTTCCTCTATCGATATATGGATAAGCATAAGCTGTTCCGCTTCCTGTTGTAGCCGCTAGGCCATTATAATAATCTTCTATGAATTTTGGCGTCAGCTCCTCCATAGTTGCTAATCCACATGGAATCATTAGTGCATCTTCGAATAGCTCACCATGAGGGCCATTAATATCGTTTGTATCGATAGGCATCTCCATGATAGAATCTATATGGATAGGAGCTCTTACTTTCCCTCCAGATCCAAGATCCAGATCCGCCATTATACTTCTTGTTGTAATATAACCCGTGCACTTATCCCCTACAGTGGTATAAACTTCAGCAACATTGGACATAGGAGGAACACAATTTCCTGTGGCTGCTTCTATCACATCATCAACAGAAGCTAAATCATCATAATCCTCTCCACATATATAGTTATACTTAGTAGTCTGGGGATCTGGTACTCTTTTATTTTCTACATTAACAATTCCCCAGCAGCTTACCTTATTATTAAAACATGCATCTTGAACCTCATAAGTTATTTGCTTTCCTACGTGCTGAGCAAAAACAGTATCTCCAATGCCAACGCCTTTATCAAACAGCTTCACACTATAGCGCAGCGGATCTTTATCACTATTTAAAAATACCGCACGGAGCGTAACAACACCGTAGCATTCGGTACCTAAGGTTACATTCACTCGTCCTGCACATGCCAGGCTTTCACTTTGGCAACCAGGAAGCACATTGATAGCAGCTGTTCTAAAGCTAACTGGGGCACTCGCTCCAGCAAATGCAAATGATCCCGAACCTGTAAGTTGTACCGCTCCTAATCCTGGGTTAGGACCTAATTGTACAGGGATGTCAATTGCTAAACAATCTCCCATCTCCAGCATAGGCTTCGGACCACCATCAAATAAGGTAATATTTGAATTTCCATCAAACAATGGATTCAAATTACCACCATAAATACTTGAAGTTGAACCGGTTAATACTCCTCCCGAACCTGTTAATGTGGTAAGAGCACCATTTACTCCCAGAAACGTCCCACCTAATTGATTCTGCAAGTCAACTGAAAGTTGAATGGCATTTAATTTTTCATCTCCATCATTCTTGAGTGAGTAACGAACCACTAAATCGGTATTACCTGTTGCTTCGTTAAAGACGGAAGAGACAACAGTTAGCATACCATCCAGCGATGGCATTACTATGCTTGCTACCCATTCTTCAGGAATTAGAGGCTTCTCTATCTCAGCACCAGGTGAGACAACCATTGGTAGCTCTTCTGCCGATGCATTAGTGAGTGAAAGCAATGTGAACACGAATCCGAGCAGTGCATTCGGATAAAAGAAAGCCATCTTACTTTTAAGAGTGTAGATTGATAGAGTCATAAACTTGGGTTACTTATGTTCAAAATATTCTTTGAGGTTATCGTACTGCAAAAACAGCACCAGTTTTCTCCTTTAGAAAAATACAGGGGTTAATCCCTATATATCCTCAAGTGGTATCAATGGGGTACATGAATTTGTGTTTCTCAGAGTTGCTTACTGTTAGATGGGATAAAGAGCAATCTGTTAGTTACCAGAAAAGCAAATATACATAATTACTTGAATATTAGTATATTATATGTTACGATATTCTGTAATATATTATAAAATCTAATTTATTTTTACGTTTGACGCTCTTTACGCTTAAAGAATTTTGATTAGCACTACATATTGCATTCTTGAAGCGTTATGAAGATGTTAGCGTGTCGAAAAGGTATTATGAAGAGAGTTTTTTATACAATTTGCATTATTAGCTTTGTACTGGCTTCTTGTACTAAGGAAGAGGATTGCCGTACTGGTCCATTGGATATTGTAACAATACAAGATTTGGGTTGTGACGTATCCGCTCACCAACTTTCTATTAATAGTAGTAATGAATTCGAGTTAATTCGAAATCAAGAGCAATACGGAAGCCTCTTATCAAGTCCTTGCCACCCAAAGATCGATTGGGATGCGTATGATATGATAGCGGGTACGCTCAATATTCCAAATGGATTACTCCGCTTAGAGCATGGAGCAGATTATAATTGCATGGATAATAAATTATCTATTTTAATTATGGTATTCTTAAGTGAATCCACAGTTGCACTTCCCATTGGATTTGCTTTTATCATTCCGAAATTGAATGATACCGAGACTCCATATGTCAATATCGCTTATCAATAGCCGATTACTTTAACCTCTTTTATTTTGATTTTTGGATGCCAATGTAAGCTTTCGCAAAGTTTGCCAAATAAAGATTTTGACAATTGTTCAAAGGCACTTATCTTTTGCTGTTTATTGAAGAAATAGACAAATAAACATATGGTAGCCCTAGATGATAAACTCACAACCCCGATCGAATATTTTTACAAATGGGAAACTGAAACACCTAATAAAGTATTCTTAAAACAGCCTTATGGCACTACTTGGAAAGAGTTAACCTATAAAGAGACTGGTATTCAAGCTCGAAAGTTAGCCAGTGGTCTTCGAACCCTTGGATTAGAGAAAGGAAGCCACATAGCGCTCACATCTAAAAATTGTTACCATTGGGTTATTGCAGACCTTGCTATCATGATGGCGGGATGCGTATCTGTGCCTTTGTATCCAAGTCTTGACGCTGATCAATTAAGCGCTGTGTTAGAGAAAAGTGATAGCGATGCTATCATTGTCGGAAAAGTAGATAAATGGAATGAGGCAAAAGACATGGCTATTGGTGATAGACTCAAGATTGTTATGCCACATTATGCAGATAACGCTGTAGTAGAAGGAGGCCATAGTTGGGACAAACTAATAGAACAATCTCAGCCTCTGCAGGAAACTCATATTCCTACTCTTGAAGAAATGTGGACTATAATCTTTACTTCAGGTACTACAGGAACTCCAAAGGGTGTCGTTCATACTTATATGAGTCCAGCAACCGTGGCTCGAAACGAAGAACTAAATAATAACTTATTAGTTCTTAGTCAACCTGAAGCGAGGTTCTTTTCATTTCTTCCATTAAACCATATAGCAG
>JBLIDB010000103.1:0-16673 GCA_047634015.1 Saprospiraceae bacterium | reverse complement strand
ACTAAAAGCAATTACTATAAATGGAGCGTATCAATATGGGGAGGAGGCAAGCAAAGGAACTCTTGAAGTTGGGAAACTGGCAGATATGGTAATCCTATCAGCAAACCCTTTAACTTTTGATCCAATGTCTATAAAGGATATTGAAGTGCTCAAGACAATTAAAGAGGGTGGGGTCATTTATAGTCGTAAAAATCAGTCTAACTAAATTTGACGAAAGTAAATATTCCAATAGATCGGACTACACTCGGAAGTGTCTCCCATGATAATTTCTTCATATCTACCAAGGCTACATTTATAGAATGTAATCAACCCAAAGAGGAGCCCAGTTATACATCAGAAGGAGGAAGCTGCTATTGGCATGGGACAGATAAGGAAGGTAGGTTTGTAATCAGAGAAGCTGATCATTGGTGTCAGTACTATGTTCATAGATCAAGAGAAATGAAGCGGTTTCGAGCCCGTATTAGATCTTGCTCTTGGGATATTAAGATATCTAATTCTTTGAATGAAACCGAAATAATACGTTGTGGGAAATGTTACCTTGATGAATTTGAGCGGATCATGTGGAAGACGAAAAGAAGGTATGAGTCTCTTACTTAGTTGATTCTTTTGATTATTTTTGATTTTAATAGACCCCCCCTCAAAACAGGACAGATTCGTGGATATGAATTTTAAAAACTTTTATAAGTTATATTTTACGTTAGCATGCATTGTATGCTACTCCATGATAGGTAGTAGTCAATCAAATGCCAGCGATCAATCGGAAGTAAAGATTAGTCGTATTGACCTAATAGAGAAGGTTGCCAGTCATTATGGTTATAAGCTCTATTATAAGCAAGACGAGCAGCTTGAGGAAGTACTTCCTTTTGATAACTCTGTCAAAGAGCTCCAGGATGTACTTGATTATGCCTTAAGAGGCACAACTTTGGGATCTATGTTATATAGGGATTATGCCGTTGTAATTATGCCCACCAACCTATTAGGACAGGAGCTCTCACTAGCTTACCTTAAGGCGAAAGAAGCAGCCTCGCAGACAGTAGGAACTGATGCGCTAAAGACCGTAGGTCAAATCGAAGATTTAGGGATAGAAGGGAAAGTGGTCTTAGAAGGAAGGATTTATGACCTGATAACTGATGAGCCATTGATAGGCGCGACTATATATAGTACTACTGATTCTATTGGAACACAGACGGATATAGATGGATCGTATTCATTTGAGATTTATGCAGGAACTAAAGAGATATCAGTCTCCTATCTTGGATATGGAAAGCACTATGAGACAGTAGATGTCCGTAGTTCAGGACAATTTGATATACCTATGTCTCTTTCTATCGACTTGGAGGAGGTTACTATTAATGCTCGTTCTCGGGAGCACAATGTTGCGAATATTCATATCGGTGCAGAGTCTCTTGATATGCTCACGCTTGATTTGAAGCCTACTATTCTAGGCGAAGTGGATATTATGAAGAGTTTTCTTTTGGAGCCAGGTGTGAGTTCCGTAAGTGACGGAGCGCCAGGAATTAATGTTAGAGGAGGAAATGTAGATCAGAATCTTATACAACTTGATGAGAGTTTTATTTTTAATACTTCCCACGCCTTAGGCTTCTTTTCAATCTTTAATTCGGATTTAGTTAGTAGTGCTACTCTATATAAAGGAGTCATCCCTGCCCAATTCGGCGGTAGATTAGCTTCGGTGATGGATATCAGAATGAAAGATGGGAATTTTGATAAACCTAAGATTGATGGATCATTTGGACTTATCTCGAGTAAGATTAATATATCTACACCCATCATAAAAGACAAACTTTCATTTATAGGAAGTGCGCGACTATCTTATGTCAATTGGTTGCTTAATTCAATCAATGATGTGAAAGTCAAAAATAGTTCTACTGACTTTTACGATTTCAATGGGAGGTTTACCTATCGTATTTCTAACGAACATATCATTTCACTTTCTGGATTTCAATCCAATGATCAGTTCAATTTTAATGATGAGTTCGGATTTGACTATTCCACTAAGTATGCGGAATTAATGTATCGAGCAACTCTGGGCAAGAAGTTATTCTCAAAATTAAGCGCAACTACGCATAGATATAATTCTTCCAGATTAGAATTCGGAGGGACAAATAGTTTCAAGTTAGATCATATTATAAAGTATTTGAAGATTAAGGAATCTCTAAAATATGTGGCTAATGATAATACAGAATTGAATTTTGGAGGCTCGGCCATTATCTATGATATAGAGCCTAATACGGTGACTCCATTAGACAGCCTTTCAATAGTTTCACCCTTACAACTTTCTGATGATAAAGCTCGAGAGTTTGCCGCGTTTATAGATGGAACCTTCAAGTTCGGAGATAATATAGAAATCTCTCCCGGCGTTCGTTTAACGCATTATCAGCAAGTAGGTCCTAAGAGAGAATATGAGTATTTGAACCCAGATGCACCTTCTGCAGTCGGTCTCGGTGAGTCTATCCTAAGGGAAGGCGTTCTTTTTTCTCAGACAGTTATAGAACCTCGATTGTTTCTAAAGTATCAATTAGATGTCTCATCTATAAAATTAGGATATAGTAGAACGTCGCAGTTCATTAACCAGTTTTTCAATGCAGATTCTCCAATCCCTACAAGCCAATGGCAGGTAAGTTCTCGCTATATCGCACCACAACGATCGCATAATTTTTCTTTAGGTTATTTTCAGAACTTAGATAACAATACGTGGGAAGTTAGTTCAGAAGTATATTATAGAAATATTGATGAAGTTTTTGATTACAAAGATTTTGCTCGATTGCTTTCAAATGATCATGTTGAGACAGAATTACTTCATGGAATAGGTAGAAGCTATGGCTTAGAATTACAACTTAGAAAGCGGACAGGTAAAATGACGGGTTGGGTAAGTTATTCATATTCTAAGACTCAGAATAAAATTGATGGTATCAATAGCGACGAATGGTATCCTACCTTTTTTGATCTCACGCACAATGTATCTTCTACTTTGAATGTGGTCTTCAGTGAAAGAAAGAACCTTTCTGTTAATGCTCACTATAATATAGGAAGGCCAACAACGCCTCCTATTGGGACTGTTACTACAAGTTTGGGTAATATTATTCCATTATTCGGCCCTCGGAATTCTACAAGGATTCCAGATACCTATAGATTAGACGTTTCGTATTCGTTTCAAAGTTCCAAACGTATGGGGCGGAAATTTAAAACACACTGGGTGTTTACATTATATAATGTTCTTGGAAGACGAAATCCATATTCTGTATATTATGAGAAGGCCTCCCAAGGTCTTATAACAACGAATAGAATCTCCGTTTTGGGTTCTATTCTACCTTCTGTTTCTTTAAAATTCACATTAGAATAATTAGATCATAATGTTGAAAGCAATGAAATCAAAAAATAGAATGCGGATACCATCTTTTATAATTGTTTTGATCTGTATAATCACTGTCTCATGTATTGATGAGATAGAACTTGATATCCCACAGGATCAAACGGATGCCTTTTTTATAGAAGGTAGTTTGGTCTCTGGTAACAATGAGGACTATATCGAAGTAATAATAGATAGAGTGTTTGATTTTGAAAATGCCAGTCGAAAGACTATCGGGGTAACATCCGTTGTGGTATCAAACGATCTCAACGAAAGCATAGCGCTCAGGAGAAGCAATGTCACTCTCTTTAGAATAGAGATTACGAATGATGCTAACTTTAGTGTAGCAGAGGGTTTGAAATATAAGCTTAATGTCATTCTTGATAATGGAGAGGAATTTGAATCTGACTACTCGGAATTAAGATCTGCTATCCAACCAAATTCTTTTAGCCAGGAGGTGGTATTTAGAGAGTACTTCAATGATCCTCTAAGACCGACAAACGGAAGAGTAATTGAAGAGTTTGACCTAAAAGTGTCTTCTGCACTCCCATCTGTAGGAGGTATTGTGTGGGTTATTAATAAAATTTACAAGGTTACCGATTCTCCATATCCAGGAGGCAGTGGTGCTGAATATGAGATGACTCGTAAAGTGTGCTATTTGACAGAGCGTCTGTCTATAGACGAGATATATGTCTTGGATGAATCTACTGTTGCTGAAGATGGTGTAGAGGACTTTACCATAGTCTCTGACCAGATGAGTTACTATTATGATGAAGGTTTGATGTTTTCTGTGAGCCAAAGAATAGTGGACTCCGAGACCATCGCTTATCTATCTGCGATAGAGCGTCTTATAGATGTAGGAGAAAGTATATTTGACGAGAGACCGGGCAGATTATTATTGGGAAATATGAAAAGTGTCAATAGTGAAACAGCCCAAGTATTTGGACACTTTTACGCATCGGGGGAGTACTTGACATACGTTAAGGCCTCTACTGAAACTGTTGGGGTCAGAGATCAATATTGTCCACCTGACATCGCATGTATGGGGCCAGGGGGATGTTGCTGGGGCATATGCTGTGATTGTGATGATCATCCTAATTCTACAAACGAAAAACCATCATGGTGGATAGATTAGAAAATATCGAGAGATTTTGGAAGGTGAATTTATTCGCTTTTGTGCTTTGCATTTTCCAACTGGGAAGTGTCAATGCGAACTCACTGATTCATTTGGATAAACCAGTTTATTTGTCTGGCGAAGAAGTGAATTTCCATTGGTTTCTGCCTAAGAGTTTGGTCGGAACTACAGCAGTTGTAGAGTTACATCTACAGAAACCCAATGGAATGTTGGAATCTATGGGATTTAGACAATTAAAGGGCGGTATGATATTGGAAGGAGCTATCAAGCTCGACCTTAGCCTTTCTACCCATAGTTATAATTTATTTATTTCCGCCTTGGATATGAATAAGAATGAACCAATAATAGTGGCGCGTATAGAAATTTTGGTTTTAGGGAGTAAGTTAGTTGATGATGATCAAGAATTTTATTTTTCCAATTCTACAAACATTTCTGATTTTGAGCAAGATGTCATTAGCTTAAGAAGGGGTTTGTTCAATTCTGGTGCAACAATGGATGTCACATTACTGAAGGAGTCACTGCAAGATGTAACGGCGAGTTCTATCTCCGCACTTGATTTTGAATTATATGGATCATTAAGCAAGCGATCGATTCAGATAAGTAATGTTAAAGATTGTCAAGATTGTGAATATAGTACGGCTATCTATAGCCAAGGTAAGCTTACTGACCCTAAGACTGGAGAACCCTTGAAAGTAGTGGTGTTAGGAGGGTATAGTGCCAGCGATGATAAAATGCATTATACCAAAGTAGCTGATGATGGCCGCTTTACTTTTATACTGGAAGATCAAATAATAACGACCTCCCTTCAGATTATACCTTATTTGTTTGGGGATATTGATGATATTGATGTACATCCAGTAAGGTTGAAGACGACTGGCATTATAACCAAAGGAGCGCTGCGAGATACAATCAAAGGATTGACTGATCTGCATAAACAGCTCATCGAGTTGCAAAAAATAATAATATACTTTGACTTAGAAGGCCCCAGTGGTATGAGACAAATGTCCAAAGTAGAAAAAGAGGATATTATTGAACCAGACTTTGTTCATCAGCCGAAGAAATCGGCGAAATATGTAACATTCGGGGAATACTTTGATGACTTAGGATTGTTCAAATTGAAATTTGAATTAGAAGAGGGCAAATACTTTGCTCGTGTTTTCAATCCCAATATAAATAAACAAGGATTTAAAAAGTACGACTTGTCTCTTACTAATTACTATCGCCTGCCTCCCATATTTATTCTAAATGGAAGGATGACGAAAAATGCAGAGTTTGTCGCTAATATAGAGGCGAGTCAAGTTGAAGAAATTCGTCTATTTCTAAATGGAGATAAAATTAAAAAGAAGTACAAGACTTTTGGAAATTTTGGATATGTAGAGATTGTATTGAAAACAGATATTAAGGTACCACAAGAAGATCTTCAAGATATCATCTATTTGAAGCCTTTAGAAGATTATGCGATGGAAGAACTCATCCCAATAGAAGATGATAACTTGCCTAATATTTCTCCAGTACACTTCTGGAAGTCACTGGATGAAGAAAGCCTAAAGAAGGATAATTTTAAATTTTCTTATAAGCTGTCTGATGATATTAGTGACTATCATCTCAATGTAATAGGAGTCAGTAAGGATGGCGAAATCAAAAAGTCAAGCAAATCTTACAAGGTAGAAAGGCAAAATTAGAATTGGATATCAGAAGTTGATTTTGTCAAATTTGTTGATGTATCTCATTTTTCTATCTGCTATACTTTAGTCGAGGCTAATGAACTATGTATATTTAGAAGGACTATAAAAAGACATAAAGCAACATATTAGTGATTTTCTTAATGCGCAAGATCTCATGAATTTGTTTTTAAACTCTTAAAGTCTTCTAAAACTGTTCTTCTTTTTCGTTGCCTTGACAAGAAACTCTTACTTTAATGGCACATCATCAAAAAGGCCGGAAGTTGGTTTTTTAGTAACTAAAATATACAGATCGTGAAAAGAAGAGATTTTATTTCTAATGCTGGATTCGGAGTTGGAGCTTTGGCTATCCCGTTACCAATATTGGGTAAATCCATTCACCAACAAGAATTGTTAAATCCAGGTCTTGCTGTGGTTGAGAAGAAGGAATTGGCGGACATTGCTCTTAATATTGCCAAGAGTCTTGGAGCTTCTTATGCCGATGCCAGAATTGGTAGGTACCTCAATCAATATGTATTTACAAGAGAACAAAAAGTCCAAAACGCCGTAAATACGGAATCATTTGGGATAGGAATTCGAGTCTTGAAAAATGGAACATGGGGCTTTGCGTCGACTAATGAAGTTTCACCCGATGGTATTAAGAGGACAACAGAACTGGCTATAGCGATTGCTGATGCTAATTCGAAAATACAAACAGAAGAAGTAGTACTAGCCCCGGAGAAAGGGCATGGTGAAATTTCCTGGCAGACGCCTATTGAAATCAACGCAATGTCCGTGCCTGTATCTGAGAAGGTAGCTCTTTTATTGGAAGCAAATGCAAGAGCCATGGAGAATGGCGCGAGTTATATTAATAGTGGATTATTTCAGGT
The DNA here is from genome assembly GCA_047634015.1 of Saprospiraceae bacterium. GTDB lineage: Bacteria > Bacteroidota > Bacteroidia > Chitinophagales > Saprospiraceae > JAJRXG01. The sequence goes on along the minus strand of JBLIDB010000103.1, from coordinate 9,620 downwards.
CAACGAGCAAAAGTATTTGGCTACTACTGAAGGATCGTATATAGATCAAGACATACATCGCATATGGCCATTAGTGAATGCCACAGCCGTAAATAAAGAAACAGGAAAATTCAAAAATCGTCAGGGATTGGGGGCACCTATGGGTATGGGATATGAGTATCTTGTACCAGATGCATCGGAAGAAGTACAAGGAGCGGGAGGTGTCAAGCTCTATAGAAATCGTTATGACCTTATAGCTGACGCCGCTGCTGCAGGAAGACAGGCCAAGGAAATGTTAGAAGCTCCTTCTATAGAACCAGGAAAATATGATTTGGTATTAGAACCTAATCATCTCGGACTTACCATTCATGAATCTGTGGGTCATCCTTTAGAATTAGATCGTGTCCTTGGCTATGAAGCCAACTATGCAGGAACGAGCTTCGCCACATTGGATAAATGGAAAACGGGAAAGTTCAATTATGGAAATGAATTAGTAAACCTTGTTGCGGATAAAACTCAAACAAACTCTCTTGGAGCTGTAGCCTATGATGATGAAGGAGTGAAAACGAAGAAGTGGGATTTAGTAAGGAATGGAATCTTAGTTAACTATCAAGCGATACGAGACCAAGTTCATATGATAGATCAGAAAGAATCTCATGGATGTTGTTATTCCCAGAGTTGGAATGATGTGCAATTTCAAAGAATGCCAAATGTCTCTCTTGAGCCAGGTAATGAGTCTTACTCCATAGATGAGATGATTAAAGATGTAGAAAAAGGAATCTACTTCGTGGGAAGAGGGTCATATTCTATAGATCAGCAGCGCTACAATTTTCAGTTTGGTGGAACGCTGGCCTATGAGATTAAAAATGGAAAAGTCATCGGACTTATAAATGATGCAGCCTATCAATCGAATACACAACAATTTTGGAATAGCTGTGCAAAAATATGCGATAAAAAGGATTATAGGATGTTTGGGTCTTTCTTTGATGGCAAAGGCCAACCAAGTCAGGTAAGTGCGGTCTCACATGGCTGTTCTACAACTCGATTCAATGGTATTAATGTTATCAATACAGGAAGAAATATTTAATCAATCCAAAAGAGTAAAATAATGGCAATATATACAAAAGAGGAGGCAAAGCAAATAATGAATAAGGCGCTTCAATTCTCAAAAGCTGATGGATGTGAAATTAACCTAAGTGGAGATAATAGTGGGAATATTAGATATGCCCGAAATTCTGTCTCTACTGCTGGTGCGCGATCGAATCAGACATTGGTAGTTCAATCTAATTTCGGTAAAAAAGTAGGTATAGCTACAATAGAAGAATTTGATAATGCTTCTCTTGAAAAAGTAGTTCGTCGATCTGAAGAATTAGCCCAACTTTCTCCCGAATCAGAGGAGTTTATGCCTCCCTTAGGCCCACAAATTCACGATCCATACGTGGGATATCATCAGAATACAGCCGATATATCACCAGATTATAGGGCAGCTGTAGCAGCGGCAAGTATAGAGCCAGCAAGGGACAAGGATGTAACAGCGGCTGGTTTTTTTGAAGATTCTTCTCGTTTTTCCTCAATAATTAATTCGAATGGATTGTTTGCCTATAGACGAGCAACAGGATTAGACTTTACGGTAACAATGCGATCCAATGATGGCTCAGGATCAGGATGGGTAACAAGAGATTTTAATGATGTAGGTAGGTTTGGCGCTGAAGAAGCATCACGAATTGCAATAGATAAAGCCTTGATGTCTAAAGATGCCAAAGCGATAGAACCTGGGAAATATACGGTGATCCTAGAACCCGCTGCATCAGTAGGTTTATTAAGGAATATGTTTCGTTCATTTAATGCCAGAAGTGCGGATGAAGGGAGATCATTCATGTCTAAAGAAGGAGGTGGTAATAAAATAGGAGAGAAGATTGTTGATGAACGCATCAAGGTTTATTCAGATCCATTAAATCCATTAGTGCCTACATCTACATGGACTGGAGATGGAACACCGCGTAAGAAGACTTCTTGGATAGAAGGAGGAGTAGTTAAAAATCTTTCTTATAGTCGGTATTGGGCAGGTCAAAAAGGAGTAGCAGCAATTCCTTTTCCTTCCAATGCCATTATGGAAGGGGGGGATGCAAGTCTTGAAGATCTGATAAAGGATACGAAGAAGGGTATTTTGGTAACACGAATGTGGTATATTAGAAATGTAGATCCACAAACATTACTTTATACAGGGTTGACCAGAGATGGTACTTTTTATATTGAAAATGGGAAACTTAAACATCCTATTAAGAATTTTAGATTCAATGAGAGCCCAATTATAATGCTCAATAATCTTGAGACCTTAGGGCAACAAGTAAGAGTTGATGGTAACTTGATCCCTTACATGAAGATTAGAGACTTTACGTTTACGAGTTTATCAGATGCTGTGTAATTAAATCATTCGAATGACACGTCTGAAAGGAGGAAACTTTTTCTTTACCAGGCTGATGTATGAATCAGGGGATTGGGATACCGATCAGCGTATGCCTTCTAACCTTCTGCATTCTATAGTTTCTTATACCACGATTCCTGTAAATACTGAAGAGCAGATAGTTTCCTTAAGTAGTAAGGCGATTTTTGAAGCTCCGTTCTGCTATATTTCTGGACACAAATTGGTGCAATTTAATAAAGCAGAAAGTGAAAATTTCAAATCTTTTATAGAGAGAGGTGGGTTTGTGTTTGCAGATGATTGTAATCATGATATTGATGGATTATTCGCTAAGTCGTTTGAAGCACAGATGTCTGAATTATTTGGTGCGGATGCACTTGTTAAACTCCCAAACGATCATCCATTGTACAATTCATTTTTCAAATTTGACGGCCCACCAACTACCTCACAAGAGCTGAATGGGTGGGGAGATGACTTAGTGCATGACTATCTCAAGGCTATAATTATAAATGGTCGCATAGGGGTGCTATACTCCAATAAGGATTACGGCTGCGAATGGGATTATGATTTTAGAAATAAAAGATGGTACAAAGTTGATAACACTCGATTTGGAGTGAATATCGTCATGTATGCATTAACTTCTTAAAAGTAGAATGTAATGAAAGAAGAGGAAATAGAAATTTTACTTTCAAAGTTAAGCGAGTTAAAAGCAGCTGTCCATCAAGTTATAATAGGACAAGAGGTGGTTCTTAATCATATGATTATTGGACTTTTAGCTTCGGGACATGTTTTGTTAGAAGGTGTTCCTGGTTTAGCAAAAACTTTAATGATCAAAACTTTAGCGAAGGCTATGGATTTCTCTTTTAAGAGAATTCAATTTACACCAGACCTTATGCCTTCGGATATACTAGGAACAGAGATTTTACAGGAAGATGAAAATGGGAAACGATATTTTAAGTTTTCAAAAGGACCTGTATTTACAAATATGTTACTTGCTGATGAAATCAACAGGACACCTCCTAAGACGCAGTCAGCTCTATTAGAGCTGATGCAGGAATATAGTGTGACATATGCAGGTCAAAATTACCCCCTACCAAAACCCTTTTTTCTTTTAGCTACACAGAATCCGATTGAGCAATCTGGTACGTTTCCATTACCAGAAGCCCAAGTAGATAGATTTTTGCTACATATAAAAGTAGAATATCCTTCTGCGTCCGAAGAAATTAAAATATTAGAAACTACCACTGGAGACATTAGAACAGAGGTTCCGATTGTCTTTCATACTGAAGAGATAATTAAGTTGCAGCAATTATGCAGAGAAGTACATATAGATCCATCACTAATTGCTTTTGTAAGTAGACTTGTAAGGTCTACTCGTCCACAGGGGTCAGAAGTTCCGATGATCAGAGATTATGTTGATTGGGGGGCGGGCCCTCGCGCAGGCCAAGCACTGATACTTGCCGCCAAGGGGCATGCTTTATTAAATAAAAGATATGCTGTAATTCCCGAAGATATACGAGGAATGGTAGGCCCGACACTTCGTCATCGGCTGATATTAAATTTTAGATCTTTATCGGAGGAGATTGACGTGCTTGATATCATTGACGAATGCATGAAGTTTAATAAGCTGAAATGAGTCGCTCTATAAACAAAGAAGTGGCTGGAAATATTCGATCTGCTGCAAACTTAGAATTGAAAGCAAGAAATTTGGCTCGGGGAATGAACATGGGAAAGCAGCATTCCCTCCGTATAGGAGGTGGTATGGAGTTTGACCAATATAAAAACTATGTTCAAGGCGATGATATTAGATTGTTGGATTGGAAAATGTATGCCAAAACCCAACAATACTATATTAGACAATCAAAGATAGAGTCTAATAGCTGCCTTCATGTGATCTTAGATGATTCCAAATCTATGAGCTATGAGGAAGAGGGGAAATCTAAGATAGGAATCGCAAAAATAATTACAGCGACCCTTTCTTACGTGATAGTACAGCAAGGAGATCAATTTGGTTGGCAAGCTGGGAAGTCAATATTTGCTAAAGGTAGTGGATTGAAAAATTGGAGACGCTCGTTATTACAATTGGAAAATTTGAATATGGATTCAAAGACTTTGTCGGATCATGTAGTGCGTATAGACGGTATTCAACTTTGGATTACAGATTTGTATATGGAGCTGAGCAAGATTGAACAATTTGTAACTTCTTGTGCAAGTAGGAATTCTGAATTAGTGATATTTCATCTTATCGGGAGAAATGAAGAATCTCTAGACTTTAAGAATAATAGTAAGTTTTTGGACCTTGAATCTGGAGAGAAACTACACGTTAATGCCAAGAAATATTCGAAAAGATATCAGAATGCCCTCAACCTACATTTATTTCAAGTAAAGAGAATTTGCCAGAGAAAAGGTATTGTCTACAAAAAGATTTATTTGCAATCAGAGCTGAAGTTAGAGTTACAATTATTCTTAAAAGAATATAATGCAATGCGCTCAAAATGAATTCTGTTCTGTACACAGCATTAGGCTATAGTGAACCATCAGCATGGTGGGGGTTCTTAGCGCTTTTGATACCTGTTTTTATTCATTTATTGAGCAAAAAGGAAAGAAGCGTAGTGTCTTTTGGGAGTATACGATTTTTACAAGAAATGGAATCTGATTCAGCGAGATCTATATTGTTATCGCAGTACACCTTATTGCTCATACGGATGCTACTTATTACTTTGATGTGCTTATTATTAATTGATCCATTCTGGAATCGTAGTGATGAGACCATTTCGTATTGGGTCGAAGATGAAATATTCGAAAGCGAACAATATCACGAGTTTCTTAAAAACCTTCCTTTAGAAAATGAGATAAATGTTTTTAGTTTTCAAAACTTGGATTCTATGGAGATTAATCATTTTGAATCTGGTTGGTCATTTATCGAGCATCTTAATTCGATAAGAGACAGCACGATAGTATATACACATAGCCTTCTCAAGGATTATAACGGAAGCCCAGTTGAAGCCACGAAGAGAATTAATTGGAAAACTATCCCTATAAAATCAATTGACCCAATAACGAATGCATTGAGAAAGGATGAAGAAAGTATCCAATGGTGGATTAATGCTGATCAGATGAAACTTGAAGTTGGTACTATTGAATCAGATGACACGGGATCTCCTTCAGTAGTATCCTTACGATTGATCTCAAATGATTTTGAGCAAGAAGCGGCCATTATTAAAAATGTAATAAATATCACCTCGAGATACTTGCCGTATGACATAGAATGGAATACAAATGAGATAGCCAAGGAAAGTGGAAAATATGAATGGAATATCGTTGTAGGAGAGGGAACTCAATCTATAGAGGGAAATTCAATTTTTTGGATTCCTTCGAAACAACGCATTACTTTAGAACCGATTGATGACTCAAGTCTTATTATAAGAGGCCAGATAAATAAAGAAAATATTCTTTCTTCCAACTTGCCTGTTGCTATTTCTTCATACTTTAATAAGAAGTTTGTTTCCCTTTTTGATCATGATATACGGGTAATTGATCCTATGCGATTTCGTTCGAGTAAAAATGAGACTTATTTAGTGGTTGAGGAAGACGTTCAAATATTAGACAAAAAACTTCAGAAACCATTGAATACTTATTTACTCTTGCTATTCATGCCCATTTTTTACTTGGAGCGTTTTCTTAACCATAAGAATAGAGAAATAGCATGAAAAGTAAAACGCCCTATATATTATTAAATCAATGGAAGAGTAGGTTGCTATGGAACAGTAGTGCTATTAGCATTGGTTTATTTTTAATACTATTATTTACAGTTAAGGCCGAGTTGGTTAATTTATTGAGCGCGATTGTTGTTCTGAGTTTGTGCATGTGGTTCGTATATAAAGGTTATCAAAGTAGGGTTCCAAATATGACAGATGCCTTAAATCTTGCGCATATTCAAAATGCCAAACTTGAGTATAGTAGTGAGCTGCTGCTGGAGGATAGAAACATTAAGGGTTTAGTTCTTTATCAGAAAATACGAATAAAGGAGATATTTGGAAGTGTAGACTACAAACTTCCTTGGGATTTGGAATTGGTAAAAGATTCAATGTTTTTACTATTTACTTCTTTGTTCGTTGCTATGTTCGTTGAAGGAGCAATAAGTAATACTAATAAAAAGATCAAGAATGTGGGAGGAACGGAACAATCGGCTTCATTTTATCAGGATTCGATATTGTACGAAAAAGACACCACCTTCATAAGTAAGCTTCTGATAACAACCTCGCCACCTGCGTATACCCGTCATTCTATAAAGAAATCCTATGATCCTAATTTGGAAATATTAGAAGGCTCCAGTGTTACTTGGCAACCAGAAGTAAGTGGATTGTTGAACAAGTTTTATTTCAAGCTTAGTGATGCTGATACTATAGAAATTTCGAAAAATATGAAATTTCGAAAAACTTTTAATACTCCAGAATATTATCAGTTCGGTTTTTATAGTAAAAATAACAATTTCGTTTCTGACTTTTATGGGGTTAAGATTATTGCAGATCAGAAACCTGAAATTGAAATTTCTGGAATTAATGAGTATGTCAGACTGCCTTGGGATAGGAATCATAGGATCCCTTTCGAGATAAATATTTCTGATGATTATGGGTTGTCAGAGGCATATATTTTAGCAACTATAGCAAAAGGATCAGGAGAGGCAGTAAAATTTAGAGAACGGAAATTTGATTTAGATAACTTTAATTCAAACAAGTTGGACTATCAAGGGACTTATACTTTTGAGACAGAGGATTTGGATATGCATCCAGGAGACGAGCTATATTTTCATGTCAGAACAAATGATAATTATCCTTATGGAGATCATAGCGTGAAGTCTGTCACACATTTTATCACTATTGAGGATACCTCTACCTACGAGCTAGTCGAGAGTGGGGGGATGCAAGTTGAATTAATGCCTGATTTTTTTAGAAGCCAGCGACAGATAATCATAGACAGTGAGAAACTGTTAGAGGCTAAGTCTCTCATCACAGTGGATTCATTCAAGCGGGCGAGTAATGTTCTTGGATTTGATCAGAAGATGTTAAGGTTAAAGTATGGCCAATTTTTAGGTGAAGAAAATGAAAGTGGCATCGCTATCAATAATTCTATTCCGGATAATGAAGTTGATCACAATCATGACCATGATCACGAATCAGAACATAACGAATCAAATGCAACTCTTGAAAATGCTAGGGGTTTATTAAGTCAATTTATGCATGATCACGACCATGAAGAAGAGGGCGGACAATTGCTGGCAAGCAAAGGGACAGAATCTGATGAAAGAAAAGATCCAGCTCGACCAACATGGGTGGAAGAGCTGTCTCATAATCATGATGATTCTGAAGTCGCAACATTTCATGATATTTCAGTTAAGAGCAAACTCAAATCAGCGCTTTCCGTAATGTGGGACTCGGAATTATATCTTCGATTATACGATCCTTCTGCATCACTACCATATCAATACAGAAGTCTTGAGCTTTTGCAAGAAATCAAGAATCATGCACGCATTTATGTTCATCGACTTGGTTTTGAATCACCAGCGATTAAAGATAGGGCGTTGAGGCTTAGTGGAGATCAGGAGAAAATACAGGATCGAGTGTATGTCAAAGATTTAGAAATCGAAGATGAATATGAATTGCTTAGACAATTGGTAGGGATGATAGAGAATGGGTCTCCTAAAGATCTAAAGATTTATCTGGAAGAGGCCATTATAATTTTGGCGAAAGTCTCTTTTAAAAGACCTGAAGTGTTACCTGTACTAACTATGACCAATAGACTGCATCAGAATAGTTCAGAACCAACGATGTTAGAATTATTAATGCTAAGAACTCAGATTATAAAGATTCTTCCTAAAGAGGCCGATTCTGTTGGGGGGGAATTTAAGAATGCGCATGAGCTTACCTTATCTGTGGCGAAAAAAGTAACATTCTAATTGGATCTTATTGAGTCACATATGAGCTTAATTTTAATTTTTGTAGCCTGCTTGTTACTTTGGGTAATTGGACTTATATTTTTATGGAAAGGTGCAAGCGGGTTTCGCTTTAATCGGCGCATTGTATTTCTTGCTATCGGCTTAGTTGGATTAGGATTACTATTAGCAAAACCTCTGAATGTTATAGAAATAAATTCAGCTAATGTTCAGATTAATACAAGTAATTATAATAGAGACACAACATTAAATATAGAATCAGGCATTATTCATTCATTTGACAATGTACATGAATTTCTGAATTCCAATGTCGCAAGTAGGACCTTAGATGTTCACATCAAAGGCTTGGGTTTGTCACGGGAGGACTTAGACCTCATAAAGGAATATCGCTTGCATTATCAACCAGCGGTGCTTCATTCTGGGATTTCTTCTATCCATGTTCCCATTATTACAGAAAGCAAGAATTGGACTTTAGATGGTGTGATACAAGGAGATAATGTAAGTGCTATATATTTAAAGAATCCAGATCAAACAGAGAGTTGGGCTTCTGTTTCGGGTAGTACTTTTAGTGTGAGTGCAACAGGGACTGTGGCAGGATCATATTTAATTCCTGTCATAACCCTTCTTTCTTCTGGAGATACGTTGCAAGATGTACTTCCAATAGATGTAGAAAAAGAGACTAATTGGCAGTTATTGGTTTTAGCATCATTTCCATCTTTTGAAATAAATTATTTGAAAAATTATTGGACAGCCTTAGGAAATGGGTTTGCATTAAGAACCAAAATTTCTAAGAATAAATTTAATTCTACTTTTATAAATACGCGCAAAATAAATTTAGATATATTATCACGAAAGACCTTATTAGAATTTGATTTTATTATCGCAGATAGTAAAACATGGAATGATCTTTCTACTCGAGAGCAATCCAACATTAAAAGGGCAGTATATGACAAAGGGCTAACTTTAATTATAAAGCCTGTGATCGATTCGAAAACTACTAGTAATTTATCATTGCCGTCTTGGCGTGACGCTAAAGATATTCAATGGGAAACATCTCTTGAAGAAGTTACCCTTTCACAATATAATCTTCAATCAAATTGGAGATCTGTATCGCAACAAGGTCATGTCTTAGCAAAGTATATGTCGAGTGGACTAGGGCATATCGCTCTTTTAGGAATTGACGATACTTACAAATTAATTTTATCAAATTGTGAAGCGGATTACCAAAATTTATGGGCAGATATATTTTCAAAATTGTTACGCGAG
>JBLIDB010000102.1:0-16802 GCA_047634015.1 Saprospiraceae bacterium | reverse complement strand
CTCGGTGATGCCTGAGCATCAGGGAGTTGAGAATAATGGAAATATCGCCAAAAGGGCCGTTTCCCGATATTATGACTTTCTGGAGTGGACTCATAATTGAACCTGCCCATGGCAGCCAGCAGGCTAATAGCGTTTTTATAGTGGGATATCTGGTTCAATACCTCGATCCTTGGATGAGTTCAAATACAATACGTTTACTCGCCTCAGAATAATTACTATCTTGAAGGAGTATTTAGAATATTATGAAAGCAGAGATTATAGGAGGCATTGTTTATAGCGCCGCATTTCTTCCTTTAGGGATCTTGATAATTTTAGGATTCTTAAAGAAAGCGCCCGTATGGGTTTGGAAGCTATATGCTTTAGGCTTCATTCTTTGCCTTTTGGGTTGGGAATTATGGTTTACTTATGGCCTGGTAGGAGGTCAAGCTGTTGATGTGCGTCGGCCAGCGGAATTAAATACGCTCATTCCTCAGCATATTAATTGGCTTTTGAATTCATTGGCAGATGCTGGTATATGTCTAAGTGGTCTATTTTGGGTATGGATTCTATCAGGACGTAAATCTACTATTTTCGATAAGTGGTCATGGAAAGAGTTCTTAATCTTGGCTATATTTTTTCTATTCCAAAATCTAATCGTTGAACTATATATTTATCAAGGCCAACTGGCTGCAGGTTATGAATTGTCATGGGCTCCTATGGCTCCTACAGGACCATGGTGGAATCCGGTTTTATTCGTGATTGGAGGGAAGTCCGTTCATCTTCACACTCAACTCCCTTGGTTTATTATGACACCTTTGTTTTATTGGTTGGCTTTAAGAATCAAGAAGTAGGGATGCCGTATTGGTTTATGAATTATACAACGATGGGGACTCAACTGTTTTCAATAATGGACAGAATCTCATTTTGACTATCTAAAATACGCTTCTTCAATAAGGAAGTGATTCTCTTATTTAAGTTTCTTTCGTCGCTCTTATAGCTGCGCATTTCTTCGATGGTCATCATTCCTACAATGATTCCTTTTAATTGATTAAAGAGTGCTGCATCTCTTAATAGCGTGTTGGTTAAATAGGTTTCCTTCTCTGATACATGGATCTCTGCGTACTTATTTCCTTTCCGTATAATAGCATGCGCTACGACAAAAATTATTATGTCATGTTGTAGTTTAAATATTGGGCGTAATACTTGATTCTGAAAGACCTCTTGAGGATTAACGGCTGCTGATACATCAATACTCTCTATAGTAGGGCGGATTGATTGTTTATTCTTCTTCATCATAGTCATCTTCATCTTCTTCTTCAATCTTCTCTATCAAGTTAAAAACCCATTGTAGTACTTTGGGGCTGAGGTATTTAGAGATACCAGCCTTTCGGCTTGCACTTTTCAATATGTTGATGTTTTTATAACCCAACTTTTTTTCTTCCGCGATTTCAATGTATTCTTCCCATTCCTCATGAGATATCATATCGAATTGTGCGCGTATGATATCTAAGTCAGTAGGATCGTTAATATCGTATTTAGGCATATGGCTCTTGTTGAAATTAGAATATTACTTGATTGCTTTTTTAAGTAGGGAGATAAATTCATTTGCCTTAGCAGGTTGCAACCAGCGTAATACTATGACCATATTATGATCTGGTTCCACAATGATATAATTACCACCAAATCCAGCCGCATAATAAGCATTATGAGATATTGCAGTCATGCGTTCTTTACTTCCTTCGGGGTTCAGCCACCACATAAATCCATATTTATCTTCTGCTACCGAAGACTGTGTCATTGCTTTTATCCAAGATGGTTGAATGATTTGTTGATCTTTCCATTTTCCATTATTTAGAAATAGCAATCCGAATCTCGCATGATCTTCTGTGTTTATAAAAAGTCCTCCCCCTGAATGCCCACCTCCACTTACAGATTGCATTTTGAGACCATCTATTTCTACCCAAGAATTATGATACCCATGCCATCGCCATGTTGAGGAAGCACCTATAGGATCCATAACCCTTTCTTTTAAAACAATAGGTAGCGGCTTACGATGAACTTGCATAAGACTATATGATAGAAGGTTAACTCGGACGTCATTATACTCGAAATTGGTACCAGGTTCATGTAGTTTTCTAAATTTCCAGTCGTCAACATCTCCTTCTTTTGCAGGGCGATCAGCCCAATCCTTACCCCCCCACAGTTCTCCAGACCAATCTGAAGATTGCGTCAAAAGATGTCTCCAAGTAATTTTAGAATTATGATCTCCATCAAACAATCCATCCCATACATATTGATCTACCTTATCATCTAATGATCCTATAAATCCATCTTGCAATGCTATAGCGGCCATTGTAGAGAGATAACTTTTGGTAACGCTAAATGTCATATCTACGCGCTTCGTATCACCCCAAGAGGCAACCAGATATCCATCTTTTATAATCATCCCTGCTGGCTCTCCTCGATCTCTTGTAAGGCCCAGTATCTTATGATAGGGCTCGTGGGCGAATGATTTGTAGATAGCGAGTTGAAGATCATGAGGTTCACTGTATTCATTTGCTTTGGCAAAGGCTATTGCTTCTTGTAGCAGCACTTCGTCTAACTGCAAGTCGGATGGGGCTTTTTCTTCCCATTTAGCGCCACGTTCCGGAAAGTAGTTTATGGATTGTGAGATGAGCGGAAGAACCCAAATACTCAGTGCGACTATTATAAGACTATATTTCATTGTCAAATATTCCGTTTTTGATGAATATACCATTTGTGATGTGCGAATCTAATCAATACAATGATAATTCATGGAGAGATGTTTTCTATCAGAAATGACTATCAAATAGAACAATGATAATTCATAGCTATATTTGAGTTACATGAGTGTATTGAAGGTTGTCGTACTTACTGCAATATTAACCTGGACAGGATGTCAAAAGAGGCCTGAAATATCTCTGCCAATGCCGGAGAAAAGCAGTTCGTTATTTGATCAGGTTGTACTTCCTGATGATGTGCTTTATGATAAGGTACTTGGCGCCTTAGTAGGTTCAGCAATAGGAGATGCGATGGGAGCGTCTACAGAAATGTGGCATCGGAATGATATACAGCGACAGTACGGATATATCACTGGGCTTACAAATGCTACTCGTGTCAAAAGTCCAGAGGGTACTTGGAGGCATAACATGATTGCAGGGGCAACTACAGATGATACTCGGTGGAAGTATTTTATGACTCAGTATATTGAAGAATATAGAGCGACTCCAAATGCCGACAATTTTGCGGAATTTATTGTGGCGTATTATCAGGCTCAACTTTCTGCAATATCCGATGACACAGTACAACAATCTACCGACTTATTTGATGACCATATCGGCCAGATAGATTGGATTAAAGAATGGGCTAGGGTAGCATTGGCTTATCAAAAAAGTAGTAAAGATTATAACCGTGCTCAAGCGCGCTTCTATGGTGGAGAGATGTCTTGCGCTGGGATGTTGTATGCACCGATGTTTGGGCTCATAGTTTCTGAGCCGACGATAGCTTATGAACAAGCATTTGATCATGCGTTGTTTGACATAGGATATGCGAAGGACATATCTGGCTTAACAGCGGCTATGACAAATATGGCTATGAGAACGACAAATATTGATTCTATAATCAATATTATACTATTTGTAGATCCATACGATTACAAGGATAGCCGATTGATAGGCCGCCTCACGGAGCAAATTGTACAGTCTACCCATAGTATGGTAATAGAGGCGAAGGCGCAATCTTCTCCAATTATAGAAATTGAGGCTCCTGCTACATTTATAGGTAGTGAATTAGAATGGAGCCAGTTACAGCATATATACAATGCGCTGGAAGGAGACCAACGAGCGATTGCATTTCATGCAGGAGAGATTTTCCAAATTTTAATTGCAGGACTATATTATGGAGAAGGGGATTTCATAAAGACTATGCAGTTTATCGTAAACTATGGTAGAGATAATGATACAGTTGCTGCTGTAGCAGGAATAATTCTCGGAACCAAGGACGGATTTTCAAATCTTCCTGTTGACATTCGAGATGAAGTACTTCGAGTGAATAGAGAGCTTATTGGGATAGACCTGGAATTGCTCGCTAAGCAAATAATGGAAAAATAATTGTTTGTTTTATTTCTAAATAGTGCTCTTTTTTAAAGTCTGTTCTTACCTATAAGACTATTACCAGATAGCCTTATAGGAAGAACTAACTATAGTGATCCTTCGGCCTCTAATTCTAAAATAAGGTTTGCGATAAGTGCAGTCCAACCTGTCTGATGAGATGCTCCCATTCCACGTCCTGTTTCACCATGGAAAAATTCATAGAACAAGTGATGATCTTTAAAGTATTCATCACCGGCAAAGGAAGAATTACCATCTTTATTGTGATAGGTATACTTTCCACTTTCGTCACGTTGGAATAATTTTAAAAGGCGCTTACTTAATTCAGCGGCTATTTCCTTAAGGTTCAATTTGTTTCCTGATCCTGTGGGGAATTCGTAAATATATGTTGGGCCAAAATATTTATAGAACTTCCGTAGTGATTGAATTATCAGATAATTGATTGGAAACCATATTGGGCCTCGCCAGTTAGAGTTCCCACCAAACATACCTGTGAGACTTTCACCAGGAGAATATTGAATCTGGTGGCGACCATGATGCTCGAGAACAAACGGGTGTTTGTCATGATACTTGGACAAAGATCTTATTCCATATTCTGAAAGGAATTCATCTTCATCCAAAAGTCGCTTTAAGATGTGTTCTAACCTAAAACCTCTAAGAATTGAAAATAGAAAATTCCCTTCTTCATTCTTTTCTTCAATACGCGAGATAAGGGAAGCCATTTCAGGTCTCGTTCTAATGATCCGTCTAACATGAGATTGGAATTCTTTCATGTTTGTAAAGAGGTTCTCATGGATTACTTCAATTGCAAAGAGCGGTATAATGCCTACTAATGATCGAACTTTTAATTTACTGGTTTTACCATTTTCAAATTGTATGGCATCATAATAGAATGCATCATCATCATCCCATAGGGACATATCAGTCTCTCCGATGTGATGCATGGCCCAAGCAATGTTTAGAAATTGCCTAAAGAACTTTGAAGCCGATTCTTCATAGGATAGATCGTGGTTGCATAGCTCAACCGACATTCTGAACATATTGAGAGAGAACATCGCCATCCAACTTGTGGCATCAGATTGTTGCATCTTCTTAATGCCTGGAGGCATATGATTTCTATCAAATACACCAATGTTGTCTAATCCTAAAAAGCCCCCTTCAAATAAAGACGTTCCATCTTTGTCTTTTTGATTAACCCACCATGTGAAGTTGATTAGCAATTTCTGGAAGCATTTGGATAAAAACTCATAATCTGCAACGCCTGTTTTTTCTTTATCTTTCTCGTAGACATCCCAAACCGCCCATGAGTGTACCGGTGGATTTACATCAGAAAAATTCCATTCATAAGCAGGAATCTGGCCATTCGGATGCATATAATGATCACTCAACATGAGTAGCAATTGATCTTTTGCAAAATCAGGATCTACAAATGCAAATGTAGAAGTATGAAAGGCTAAATCCCAGGCGGCATACCATGGATATTCCCATTTATCAGGCATGGAAATAATATTGCGTTGTGTCATATGCTGCCAGGAGGCGTTACGCTTAAATTCGCGTTTTGGAGGGGTTTCCCCTGGACCTCCAAATAACCATTTGTGTACATCGTAATAATAGAACTGTTTAGTCCATAGAAGACCGCCAAAAGCACTACGTAATATGTGCTTAATATCAATATCGAGATCTTTGGAAATCAAAGACCCATAGAACTCTTCCGTGTCTCTTTTTCTTAATTCTATAATGTCATTAAAATCTCGCCATGGCTTACTATTGATTTTCCTACTAAGCCGAATCCTATAAGTTCGTTGTCCCCCAGTTTCAATAAGTTCATTGTTCCATATTCCAACTTTTGACCCTTCATGTTTAGGATTAATCGTCTTTTTGTTATTTATGATATGATCATTGATTCCATCTTTGGGATAGCTCGTGTCAGCAGGACTCCCATGTACCCTTGGGTTGTTGGTTTCATTCTCACAGAATAGCGGCGTACCACTTTCAAAATGATAATAATAGATTCCATCTCTTCCAGTGTCAACTTCTAAAACATGGTCATCTATCTGGCGAATTGTTGGTCGCTCATATGAAGGATTATGTTTCCAAAAATTGCGATACCACACATGAGGTACTACATGTAATTCAGCATCAAAATCACTTCGATTTATAACGGTGGTTTGCATAAGGATTTCTTCTACATCCGCCTTAGCATACTCTATGTAACAATCGAAATACTTATTATCGTTGAAGACTCCAGTATCCAATATTTCAAATTCCAATTCATGACGACTTCGTCTATTCGATTCTACAAGTTCAGTATAAGGAAAAGGAGATATGGGATATTTGTACAAGTACTTAGAGTAGGAATGAGTAGGAGTAGATTCAAGATGAAAATATAATTCCTTAACATCTTCTCCATGATTTCCCTGCCCATTGGTTAATCCAAATAGGCGCTCTTTTATTATAGAATCTTTACCATTCCAAAAAGCTGGTGCCAAGCAAAGAATCTCTCGCATGTCACAATAGCCACCTATACCTTCTTCTCCCCATCTGTAGGTATTGCTTCTGGCCATGTCATGGGAAATGTGATCCCAGGAACCACCATTTTTGCTATAATCTTCGCGAACAGTACCCCATTGCCGCTCCGCTAGATAGGGGCCCCATTTTTTCCATGTCTTATTATCTTTGGATACTGCTAATCTCTCTTTCTCTGCTACTTCTTTCGTCATGTCCACTGAGTTATGCCTTTTTCAATACTCTTGCTATGATGTCGCAAAATAGGATGGTGTGACGGACTTGAATAATTTTTAATGGTCTTAATTATTCTCTTGATGGGGATACTCCGAAGTTTACTCTGTTTTCATTTCAGTATGCGATTATCAATCATCCTAATTCTGCTACTGGAGTTCTATCTTTGAGCGCTAACCGGTCTTAAGTAATAACCATGTTTTGGAAAAAGAAAGAGAAAATTATTGATACTGTTGCGATTACAGATGAGAATTTTGATGAACTTGTAACGAGAAGTGAGCTCCCTGTATTTCTTGATTTTTGGGCTCCTTGGTGTGGTCCTTGTCAAGTATTGGGGCCTATTGTAGATGAGTTGGCTACGGAATTCAAGGATAGGGTAGTAGTGGGTAAAATTAATGTGGATAAAAACCCAGGTCTTGGCCAACATTTCAAAGTGAAGAGCATTCCCACTATGATGTTCGTGAAGAATGGTCAGCTTCTAGAGCGTATGGCAGGAATGGTGCCTAAGCCCAACCTTCAAGAGATGTTGATTGATTTAGTGGCACTTGAAGTACCTGGCATCGTTAATAAGGATGAAGAGGAGTAGGTCTTATTAATCCGCCTTTAAGGCATCGATGTCTTCTATAACCTCTTGTGCTTCAGCAAATTTGGAGTCGCTTAACTTGCCGTTTGTGGTTGACAACCTATGAGAATCTTGCATTAGTTTCTCATAGGAATCATGTAGTTTGTACACTTGAGATTTTTTCTTGAATAGTCCGAACATGATTGATATTCTTTGTTGTTAATTAGAACTTATTGTGCCATATTTTTTATTCAGGGCAATAGTGCGATACTCGAAAATCTCATTCAACTTACTTTTAATGAATAATTGATTCGCAATAGCTCCTAAAAGTCCTAAGGGAGGGGCATAAGTTACGATGTCGTTCATAAGAACCCCATTCTTTGAAGGTTGGATCATATGCTGATGATGCCATAAGTTGTATGGCCCAACTCGTTGTTCATCTATGAAATAGTCGAATTCTTTGACTTGAGTGATTTCTGTAACCCAGTCTGTCTTTATTCCTAATATAGGACTGACTTTATAACTAATAATCATTCCTGGGTGCATCTTCTCAGGGAGATCTTTAGAAGTAATATCAAATCCCATATAATCAGGAGTGATTTCTTTCAAGTTTCTGGGAGAGGAAATGAAATACCATATTTCCGCTAAGGTTGCAGGAATCTCCTGCTCCTGCTTGAATTGATAAAAAGCCATTCAAGTATTTGCTCTTTTAAAGAGCAAATACAGTATTTATATACGACAAATAGGCCATTTATTTGAGTCTATCGGTAATCTTTTCTTCGATTAAGAAAGACTTTTTAGTCTTCCTTTGGTTTGTCAACTTCTTCCTTTGGTTTCACTTCACCTTCTGCCTTGACTGGCTCTTCTTTTGCAGGTGCTTCTTTACCTTTTTCGGCAGTAGGGTCTACAGCAGGTTTCGCCTTTTTAGGTGGCGTTTTTGGCGCCATCTTTACATTGATAGCGTTTGCTCCTTTTGGTCCCATTTCTACTTCAAAGATCACAAGGTTGCCTTCTGCAATAGGCTCTGCTATATTGTTGATGTGGACGAAAACGCTCTCTTTGGTCTCGAGATCATTGATAAATCCATATCCTTTCTCATTATTGAAGAACTTCACCTCTCCCTTTCGGATTGTTTCCATAGGAGTATGATCGATAGGAGCGGCGCCCAATCTGATATCCTCAAGTTTAAATATTTTTTTCTTTGCTGGATCTGGTGGTGTATCTACAATATTACCGTTCTCATCTACATATGAGAGTTGATCTTCAAATGAAAGAGAACCTCTTTGCGACTTTTCCATCTTCCGCTGCTCGCGTTTTTCACGCTTATCTTGCTTTTTCTTTTGACGTTTTTTTTCTTTTTCTTTCTTACTAAAGGTTTCTTGCGACTTAGCCATAAATTGGTTTTGATTAAAAAATGTAGCCCATGGTGAATTGATCCATTGGCACACATATATAATCAATCAAATGTCTACCTCAGTTCCCAGATTCTGTAGGAAGTGCAAAGTTACATGTTTTTTCTGAAATCTTTTAACTACTCTATTATCATAATTGAAGATCATTTTGGGTGATTTCCCGTCTTAGGTTAAGAAGGTTTAGCCTAAACGAACCAAATCATGGCTTGCCCAATTTGTTAGACACGCTACTTCAATACATCGAATAGTACGGAGTACTTCAACGTAAAGCTCTGATTGTCTAAGAAACTGTCCTCTCTGGTCTCATTGTATACTAAGAAAAGACCAGTGTTGGATTGTTTCAACCATCCGAATCTGATATTGGACGACCATTGAGAGCTAACACTATTGTACTGGATGAGTCCTTGTAGAAATATACTTGGCGTAAATGAATAAGACAACCGCGATCTAAAGACATCCGTAGTGAAATTTCCAACAGGAAGTCGTATATCGTTATGGCTTAAAGACCACTCGGAGGTGAATTTATCACCGATCCTTACTCTAAATGTTCCACTATTAGCATAACGCCTTCCACCAAAAAAACCACCTAAGACGTGTCTTGTGCTGATAGAGATAGGTTTATTCTGATTCGTAAAAAACACAAATTGGGCTTCAGCATGATCATATATACCCGCGGGCACGGTTACATCCTCTGTAATGGCAAAGTCCTCAACGACTCCTTCTTTGGTGAAATTCACTCCTGTATGAACTTCTGTTCCAGATTTCCACTCAAAATGATTGTCTATGTGCAGAAAACTCGTCTCTTGATTTCCTTGATGATTCCAATAGCTCCGATAGGAGATATGTGGTCGAAATTCTAAAAATGGAGAACTTTCAGGAAGTCGATATTTATAAAGTATAAGCGCTTCAGGTTTTTTAAAAGCTTTTCGAAAGAGAAAGCCAACTTCGGGATTGAATTTTTCACCGACTTCAGTATATCCTAAATACGCGATCCAGTTTTTCCAGTCGTAATTTGCTCGAAAACGATAGGCGTATTGATCCGAATCGACATCAGGACTATTCGTACCAGCGATAAATCCAGTAACAGATGCCTTGTTTCCGATGCCATACTTCCCATCAATCGCAAAAGTGGAATTGAAAGCATCGTTATCCTCTCCGAGACCAGACTTGTTAATAAATATGGCACCAAGATTAGAACGCCCATTGAAATTGTGGTTGGCGCGGGCTACCGTAAAGGCATCTCCCTTAAGTCCGGACTCTGGAACATCATCTGTAAACATACTTAATACTCCAACATCCGTTTGATTGATACGCCCTGACAATCGGGCGCCGCCTATAATAGGTACTTGTTGACCATTGTCTGCAATTCCAATTCTACGACTAAAAAATAAGTCCACCTCTCCAGGGCTTCCTACAGAGAACAAACCGGCATTTTCCAAAAAGAAAGGCCGCTTTTCAGGAAAGAAAAGAGAGAATCGATCTAAGTTAACCTGTTGATCATCGACTTCCACCTGAGCAAAATCAGTATTGTAGGTTATATCAAGTGTCATACTTGGAGTGATACTATATTTGAGATCTATTCCTACTTCGGCATTGTTATCGCTGATTTTTGGTTCGGCAGCGTGATCAATAGATCGATTCGCAAGTGCATAAGGTATCAATTTTAAGTTTCCCGGCTTTTTTAAGTTCAAGCCCGTAAGATCTCCTGCGAGTGATAGTCTATATAGGTTGAAATTTATTGGTAGAGGAGCCCAGTAAGTTAATTCATTTGTCTTTGTGATATTTCGTTGGAAGTTAATTCCCCAAGTCTGATTCTCTCCTGTGGCAAAGCGGATTGTTTTTAAAGGAATCGCGAATTCACAAGACCAGCCATATTCACCCACTGAGGAAGCTACTTCCCAGGAGGCATCCCAGTTGAGGTTGAACCCTCCGATAGTTCCTCCTTGTTGCCTATTATTATTCTGGTTGCCTACACCTTCATTATCAACTTGAGCATCATACTGAGTCCCCACCACATTGGTCCCAAAGACGAAACCATTCTGTGAATCATGATAGGTATCCAAAATCATAATAAATGCATCCGTCGCACTTAGATCGCCATCCCTTCTAGCATCTGTAACAACAATACCTGAAGGGTTGCTATCATAGCATATGGCAGAGACATACATAGTCTGATTATCAAAAGCGATTCTTATTTCCGTTTTTTCACTCGAAGCTTGACCAGCATTTGGGCGTACTTGCGTCATTCCATCTTGAGGAGTGATAGTCTTCCAGATCGGGTCATTCAACACGTCTCCATCAATAGTCGGGCCTTTTTCTACAGAAGCGGCAATCAGGGATGGAGCATCATCTGTTGGGTTGTTTTGGGCAAAGAGAGATAATCTTAAGCTGGTAATTAGAACAAGAAGGGCAAGGCATTGGAACTTCATGCCACCAATGTAAAAAGAAGTATTATTTTATTCGATCTCTTAGATTACTTATTTCAATTCGCTTTATAATGAATATTAATTTGCTATTATTCTTGAGAAGGTAATTCTAAGGCCTGATTGGACTTGCTGGCGGCAAAATTAAATATTCGCCTGACAGTCCTCTTTCTAATATCACGCTGCATATCTCTATCTAATTTCCGAAGTTTATACTGAAATTTGAAATCAATATAATCCTTCTTCATTTCTACAATCTTCAGATTGTAGGAGTTCTCTTCTATGTATTCAGAATAGCTCATTAGAGAAGATATAAGTTCCTGTTCTAATAGGACGATGTTATCCACCTTGCTAATGTCCATCTGGAAATCAATACTCATTAATCTTAAATCTCGCTTTGTATAATTGACGATTTCATTGGCGTAGATCTTAGAATTAGGAATCACAACAATATCGTCGTCATCATTGAGAAGTCTTATTTTAAGCATTCCGATCTCAATGATCTTACCTTTTTGTTCTTCTAGTTTTACGTAGTCATTTATTTCAAAGTCTTTAGAGAAACTAAAATATAGTCCTATCAGAAAATCATTTATAAATTCTTTAGAGATGATAGCAATTGCCGCCGCAACGATACTAAGGGAGGTAAACAAAGACTTAATATCTATACCCCAGGCTCCGAATAATGCAATTATAAACCCAATGGAAATCAGTAACTTAGCAATGTTGTTAATGCCAAAATGAACGTTATTTTTATAATTCAGACTAACACCTCTGCGTCTGGAATAAAAATATTGGATAGAGGAAGAAATAAGACTGACTATCAGCAGAAATAGTACATACCCAAAAGCGGCACTCAAAATAGTGCTTGATGCTAACTCATTGGAGACTGATGGGACATAATCTTTGATATAGAACATCAGTATTAGCACGATGCTATAGATGATTAAAAGTAAAGGATTAGGGATTTTCAAAAAAATATATTCGATAAAATTAGTTAGAGAAAGTAATATGATTATCCTTTTAATTCAACGTCACTTAAACCTTCTAAGTCCATAAAAAATGCAAATTGTAATGCAGTCTGTTTATGCCTTTTAAATCTTCCAGAAGCGCCTCCGTGTCCTGCTTCCATGTTGGTATGCATCATGAGTATATTGTTATCTGTTTTCTTATCTCTCAATTTTGCAATCCATTTTGCCGGTTCCCAATATTGCACCTGAGAATCGAATAATCCTGTGGTTATAAGCATATTCGGATAGTCTTGCTCTTTGATTTGATCATATGGAGAATAGGATAACATGTAATCATAGGAATCTTTGTTTTTTGGATTACCCCATTCATCAAATTCATTGGTAGTCAAAGGTATGCTCTCATCTAACATAGTAGAAACAACATCAACAAATGGCACAGCGGCTATTATACCATTATATAAGTCTGGAGCCATGTTCACTACCGCCCCCATTAGCAATCCTCCTGCACTTCCTCCCATGGCATAAAGGTGGTCTGAAGAAGTATACGATTCGCTGATTAAATGTTTAGAACAATCTATAAAATCGTAAAAGGTATTTTTCTTTTTAAACATTTTACCATCCTCGTACCATTGGCGACCCATTTCCTGGCCTCCTCTGATATGTGCTATAGCATATATAAATCCACGATTCAAGAGGCTTAGACGAGAAGACCTAAATGTTGGATTTGTAGAAGATCCATAACTTCCATATGCATACTGGAGCAAAGGTGTATTTGAAGAAGGGACAGTTGACTTATGATATACTATAGAAATTGGAATTTTTGTTCCATCTCGTCCTGTCGCCCAAAGTCTCTTAGTGATGTAATCCGTGGGGTTATGGCCACCGATTACTTCTTCTTGCTTTTTAATCTCTTGCTTTTGACTATTGAGGTCTATGTCAATAGTAGAGATCGGAGTAGTAAGACTTGAATAAACAAATCTCAATTTATCCGTATTAAATTCTGGATTTACAGAAGTACTCACAACGTACGCCTCCTCATCAAAATTAATATACTGATCTAAACCACTCTTTTGATTTATAATTCTAATATGAGTTAGTGCATTACTTCTTTCAGAAATGACCAAGTGATTTTTAAACACATCAATGTCCGATAATAGTACATCTTCTCTATGTGGTATTACTTCCTTCCAATTATTTTGAGAAGTACTTTGAATAGAGGTTTCCATTAATCGGAAGTTGGTAGCTTCCGAATTAGTAAGGATATACCATTTGTCTTCGAAATGCTCTATAAAATACTCATGCGATGACCCACGAGGAATGAACTGTTTGAATTCGGAAAGGGGAGCAGATGCATCCAAGATATGGTAATCACTTATTGTAGTACTATTATTATCTATAATTATATAATCACCACTTTTAGAATTATGAACATCAATATAGAAAGATGGATCTTTCTCATGATAAACTAAGGCATCCTTCGACTGATCAGAACCTAATTGATGCCGCCATATTTTCTCTGATAGGAGTGAGATTTCATTCTTAGAAGTATAAAAAAATGTTTTATTATCCTTAGCCCAGGCACTACCTGGATCTACATTTTCGATAATATCATTTAATAACTCTCCTGTTTCGAGATTTAGAAATCTATAAGTATAAACACGTCGACTGACAGTATCTTCGGCAAATGCAAGAATCTTATTGTTAGGACTGATTTTCAATCCAGCTACATTATAATAGTCATGACTTTTTGCTAATTTATTTACATCAAGCATGACTTTTTCTTGCTCGTCTAAAGAGGCCTCTTTGCGACAATAAATCGGATATTCCTTGCCTTCATTGTATCTCGAGTAATACCAATACCCATTTTTAAAATATGGCACTGATTCATCCGTCTGCTTGATACGTCCGACAATCTCATCATAGAGAGTGGCTTGCATATCTTCAGTATGAGCTAAGACTTGTTTGGTATATTGATTCTCAGATTCCAGATATTCTAATGTTTGCTTTGTCTGCGCATCAGGAGACTCAGCAACTTTTTGATCATCTTTTAATCTCATCCAGAAATATGGGTCTTTACGCACATGTCCATGAGTTTCGAGGACACTGTCTTTCTTTTGAGCAATAGGCGCTTGAAGATCTTTAATAGTTTGCGTCATGCTTTCTTCTTTGTTCGATTCGCAAGCCACTAAGAGAATGGCTAAAATGAGGAGTGTTAAGGAATATTTCATTCGTTTCGGATTGATCAGATGGACAAATGTAGAACTCCTTTGTTACACATTTTTACTTTTTTAGGATGTGCGCGTACAATTCAGAGGGGTGTTAGAAGCTTCACTGACCGCTGAAGAGGAAATCGCCTTATTCCGCTAACTGCGAATCTCAATGTAGAAGAGATCTATATGAGTTTGACATTGAAGTTCACTGTTCATAATGCCTTACTCGCAGATAGTCATTGTATTTTTAAATCACTTGAATAAGAATAGACCAATACAGGTTATGTATCGGTCTATTTAGAAGTAGATAATGAATTTGATGATTTATTCCGTTGGCCATATTTTGACAGCACCGCTTAAGGAGCCATTAAATTCACTACAATTAGGGAGATTGTCATTCTCAATTAGACTTTGAAGTTGGCAGACTTCCTCACAAGCATCATTAAGAATGAAACCCGGAGCATCAAAGGCGATTCCAAAATCTACGAAATAGTAGGTTTCGCCATCATGAACAAATTCTGAGATACTCTTAGGAATGTTTATGACACTGCCTAATCCTTCAAGTTCGGTGGATTCCTTATTGTAGGCTTCAATTTTTGCATAGATACATGTGACTTCATCCTCCAATATTTCGGATACGGCACAAGAAGTTTAGAAAATAGTAATAAGAAAGAAAATTAAATACTTCATAATGACGTGTTTTACTGGAAGTATGTTAATTGACTATTTATGGTTGGTTGTAATTAGATAAAATTACAGATTATTATAGCGCCTATAATAAATCATTAGGTCGTCGGAAGACTATGATTATTAGCATGAGTAGTAAGAAAAGAAAACACTGAGCAGAAGTCTTAATATTGAAATATATCTTGATGATTATATTAATGTATTTTACTTTTAAAGACCTTTAATATTCAAAACGGTTGCATGCCGCTTATGTATTTTTGTTTGAAATTCTAACGTTAGTGTATACTCACTAAGGAGTTTAAAATCGGTAGAAAATCCCCGATTCAATCATTGTGAATTTTGTATCAAATAGATCTACTCTGACTCCAGCTTCTCCATCCCATCTTTCATTCTGGTTATCTATGGAAAGGTTTTCATTAAAAGGTTGCCTGAAGGATTCATATTTATTCATAATGATTAGGTTGGAGATGTTTATTCCATCTTAAGGATTAAACCTTTTCTATTACTTATTTTCTAATTATAAAAATCATTGAATTATGAAAATATTGAATAGTAGGGTATTGATAATAGGAATAGGTGTATTGCTAATTGGGGGCTCCTTGTTAGGACAAGAAGAGTATCAAAAGAGGCGAGGTGATAGATCTACGCGAATGAAGGTTGGTAACAGTGTAGAAAAGATGTCGGAAGCGTTGAACCTTACGGCGGAGCAAGAAGCGGAAATTAAGGGAATAATGAAATCCTCAAAAATGGATAGGAAGGAACAACAACAAGTGGATAGGACGCAAGTGGAAACCCAAATATTAGAAGTGCTTACTACAGAGCAGCAAGTTGCTTTTAACGAATTAAAAGCGCAGCGTGAAGAACGATTAGCAAATAGGAAGGAGGCCCGTACCGCTATCATGGAGTTTAGAGAGAAAAGTATAGAACCCTTTATTCATCAGAAAAGAGTAGAACTGGAATCTGTGCTTACAGAGGAAGAAAAATCCAGTTTGGATAGGATCAGGAGTTTAAAATCAGATATAGATATCAGAGGGGATCGCAATAGAAAAGGGAGGAACGCTGATCGACAACGATTGTCAAAAGAGGATCGAAAGGTGTTAAAGGAGATATCCGAGAAACATGTGGAGGATATTGATAGATTGCAAAGGCAGATAGAAGAGAATCAAGCTTCTTGGAATAAAGAAATTCAAGCCATAAGAGAGGCTTATCAAATGCAAGATGATGGGATGCAAGATGATGGGATGCAAGAAGAAGGAATAAAAAGAGAAGCAAAGCGTGAAGAACGTAAAGGGAAGCAAGCAAGAAATGGAGAAAAAGGGAAAGGCAAGAATATCCGATTCTTGCTGATGGACATAGGGAATTGAGAGTTAGTAAGATTTCGTAAAATTGGCCTGTTTTCTTATGGAGAATTGGCCTTTTTATTGCCCTGTATTAGCGTATAGATGAGTCCTAAGCAGGTTTATAATCATTGATTTTAGATAATGTGTAAGTGGTTTACATTCAGCATTATAATGAGTTTGTAAAGGGATATGAACACTCCATTGAGGTATAGAATAAATACATCCATTCGGGACTGTACAAAGTTTTGTGTTTAGGCTTATGTGACGATACCGATTTTGCACATTTCAATGCCTAAAATCCCATTTAGGATTTTTGTGGTGTTGAAATGTGTAAAATTTGATGGTGGCGTTC
>JBLIDB010000101.1:0-16919 GCA_047634015.1 Saprospiraceae bacterium | reverse complement strand
CTTATTCTTAAGAAAGCTGAGTTCTTCAGTAAAATACCTGTTAAGTGAAAGTATAAAATTAAAGACTACTGAGGTCCATCTGTTGTTTTTGAAACTTTCTAATCGGCAGTACTTAATACTCAAACGCTCAACTTTTTAAGCAGGCCCTAAATAGACCCCTACACTAATTATAACTACATCCGTTATATCTAAGAAATTCAAGTAGAAATTATAATGTCACACTAAGAGAAAGATAGATACTTCTACCATCAGAAGGTATGATACCTGGACCAGGATATCCCGTAGCCCTCCTTGTGAAATATGCTTGATTCAACATATTATTACATCCAGTTTCTATTTTAAACCTTTTCCAAGAGTAGCCTAAAGAAAGATCCGTGACATTGTAAGCCGGAATTAGTCCTTCAATTGCCGTTGGCGTACGTATAGCGTTTGAGGCATCAGAAAAATGATCGTCCGTAAAGGAATATTGTAGACTTGCTTCAAAACTCTCTATTCCAAAAGTAACTCCTGATTTAAATGTAAACGTAGGTACTAACTCTACTTCATTTCCATCAATTGTAGTATCAGTAGACTTGTAAGCGGCATAAGTCCAAGAGAAGTTTGTAAATAAATTGAGATTATATTTTTCACTTTCAGCATTAAAAACCTTTGCCAAGTCTAAGTCCAAAAGACTTTCTACTCCATATATACTTGCATCCGCAATATTCGTACGGAATCGAATTACTCTATCAACCAATCCATTAAATACTGGATTGGGTTCTTTCTTTAATATGGTTCCGATCCTATCTTTATATGAGATATGGTAAATGGTATTATCAAAAGAAAGCACCTTCCCAAGACTTCCTCTAAGTCCAAGATCAAAAGTGTATCCGTTCTCATCTTTAAGATTTTCATCCACAACGAGGCTGCCTACATTGATTCTTATATCATTAAAATTAATAGCTCGATAATTTTGCGATAGATTCGCGTACAACTCCGTCTCTGGATTGATTTTATAACTTAATCCCAATCCAAAAAACATGAACATCCTTTTGTTTTCTAAATCTTCTATAATCCGTTCGTCATTCAAAATATTCCCGGCAAGATCTCTGGCCACCTCTCTATAGTATCCTGAAGTTGCGGTTCTAATGTGCTCGAACCTGGCTCCTGGTGTTATACTAAATTGGTCCGAAAGATTAAAAACATTCTCAGCAAAAATAGCAGTATTCGTACTCGGTAGGATAAAATCTGATCCTTCTAAATTATTAGGGTTCAAATAGCCAAAATCTGGTCCACTCCCATTACTTCCTTCTCCTTGCTTCCTTAAAGTTCTGCCTTTATAATACCGAACTCCCAATAGCAGGGTCGCTGGAAGGTCATTGACAGGATATCGAATAAACAATCTAGATTCGTTACCCCAGTTATTAAAATCATCACTTAGGAAATCTCTATTCTCTCCAAAATCTAATAAATTAATATTATCCAAATTACCCAATGCATCGCGTCCTGCCAAGAGACCAAAAAGGCGATTATTCCAACGAATGTTATCGTTGAATTTATAATCTATGTTGATGGCAAACAAATTCCAATCTACTGCAAACCAGTTTCGTTCTCTCTTAGATTGCCGTGGGTCCATTTCAAATTCTACATCCGTAAGTCCTCCAGGCTGTTGAGCTAAATAGTTACTATGTGTATATTCTGTCTTAAGTCGAAATTTTTCAGAAACCTGCCAATTCAATCCAACGAAACCGTTATGCTGTTCGAGACTTGAATTGGATCTCCAACCACCCGCTTCTTTATATTGATAAAAACTATAGTAATTCAGCTTCCCAACTGTCCCTGAAAGACTATTAAAAAGACTTCTGAAACCGAAAGAGGCCGTACTAACCTTCGTTAGTGTTTCGATCTTTTTGAGCTTACTACCCTCTTTGAATCTAAAGTTCAACATGCCTCCAAATTGAGTACCATACTGCAATGACGCCGCTCCACGAATCACCTCAATGCGATCTATTGCATCAACTGGAGGCGTATAATAGCTCTCAGGATAGCCCAATGCATCGGCACTAATATCGTAGCCATTTTGCTTTGTATTAAAATTAGAATTTCGATTCGGGCTCAAACCCCTACCTCCTATCCCTAATTGAACTCCAGCCCCATCACTCTCCCATATGTTCAATCCAGCTACTTTCGCATAGATTTGTCTACTGATATTGGAAGTCTTATTAATTACTAATTTATCTAAGACAACAACCTCCGTTTTTTTAGAAGCGTAGATGCCGGTCTCCTCAACCGCTTTTAATCGCTCAATAGCTTGAGATTCCTCTTTCCCTAAAATAGTAATCTCTGATAGTACTTCTTCGTCATCTTCTAAATAAAAGACGATATCGACGTTTCTATCAGTAAAAGATATGCTTTTTACAATTGTTTTCTTCCCTAAGAATGATACAACAATGTTATAATCTGCAGGAGAAAGTGGCTTTAGGAGAAACTGACCTTCAGCGTCTGAGATCGTTCCCGTGTTCGAACCTTGTACATAAATATTGGCTCCTTCAATTAAGGCATTAGAATGAAGCTCCAAGATCTTCCCAGAAATAACAAATGCCGCATTTTGTCCAAAAACTAAACTGCATAAACCCAAAAACAAAATCACTAATCGTATCCTCATCAACTTGTTATCTTTCGAAATCTAAGATCCAATTCTTATTATTAAAATTATCTCGCACCTCACTGAGATTTACACTTGGATCAATCAGCGTCTGACTTCTGCGTCCGTTCAATGATGCTTTACTATCACAATAAACCCTTGGCTTGATAAAGTCACGATCAGAATAGACATCCCGCAAATGATGTGCGAATTGCAGTATCATATCTGGTTGTGTGCTCATCATTTTCTCTTGTTGAGGGGTCAGGTAATCATAATTCTGAACCCATTCTTGTTTACCGCTTTCATCTTCAACTCTAAAGGTTGTATAACCCGCCTTCTCCATAAGCATTACTCTCCATGAGAATCTATATCCTTGTTCCTTCCAAAACAAATCACCAGGGTAATTCAAAAAGCGAAATGGTAACAAAAGTTGAATAAAAAAAAAGAGGTAAAAAGTAGTTTTCCCATACGTCGCAAATGTATCTTTTTGATAATTGTGAGGATTCATATTTTCCTGCTCTGTCATCTGCTTTGGAAATAAATTACTTAGCCCACTATGAACTCGTAAATGCCATTTTGCATCAAAAAAAATGCAAGCGCTTAAAATCATAATATAAGGGAACATTCCTATCTGAAACAAAAGTGCCGTCAGTAGATGAAAAACCACTACTCCAATAAAGGCTAGGACACGAGTACGCTTATTTAGCAATAGCCATGGTATAGTTAAATCATAGATAGCTCCACCCCAGCTAAAAAGGTAAGCCGTCCATTTATATTGAAGCAAAGCCCCGATAATTGGAATATGAGATTTGGCGGGCAACCATAATTTTAGTGGCATCCCCTCAACTAACCAGTAGTAATTCAACTTGGCTAATCCTGCGTAGAAATAAACGATTACTAACTGTAATTTTATCGCATTAATAGTCCATGCCGGGACCATTGAAATTTTTGAAACTCTATTAAAAATGACGTCTAATGAATTATTTCGATGAGCCGGTAGCCATATTAGAATAAAAGCTATAACACTAACGAAATAATAATGATTGAGATAATTAGTCTTATCTATTAACTCTACGTAAGTAAAGGAAAGGAAAAAAGCGATGGTAGAGATTCTATAAAATGAACCGAGAGCAATTCCGATCGCACTCATAAACATCATAACAAATACCAAGTAGGTTGCAATCTCTCCTAAAGGCTTGACCCATTCAAATCCATAGTAAGTAAAAAAGAACTTAGGGTCGATATATAATTCATGAATCCAACCATAAGCGGCAAATCGAAATATGCTAATGGCCATTATAATGCCAAATAGCACCCTAAAAGTAATGAGGGGTGCTATTGATATTTCCTTTAAAACGTATTGAGTCTTTATAGACATATTATCACTCTAAACATCAGTCGCCATCAGTGTCTTGATTCGTAATTGTAATACCCATTACTGACGACATATCTGATTTTACAAGGGTTACAAATGTCTGAAGTTCCATAAATGTTTCGATCATTTTATCATTGTCCAGATCTATTTGAATTCCTAAATCAGCATCCATGGATTCAATTATAGATAAGCTTGTACTTAATGATGCTAACATATCATCCCCTATTTGCTTTTGATCTAAGGCTACTAAATACGCTGCTATTGATTTACCATTATTGCCATCCACTCCAAAACCTTGGATTAGATTTGAATAAGCTTGAATAGATTCCTTGAGTAATTCTCTGGAATAACCACCATATAGAGCTTCTATCGCTAACGGTCTTGATACACCAGCGCTCCTAACACCTGCAGGTATCGCAACCTTTCCATCTCTAAGAAAACGCTGAAAATGCAAATCAATTGAATTAACTAGCATTCCGAGAGCGCTTCCTACGTCCGTTCCATTGGCGGTTGTAGACTTATAATTAGTAATAAACGATCCTGTTTCCCATTCGGAAACCACCTTTTGAATTTTAGTATCTAACGCATGAATCAGTTCTGTCAAATACGCCAACCGAGCAGGATCTTCTGTTAAAGCATTTACAACTTCCGTTTCACTTTCGCTATTAACTAAATAGTCTATGGCTGGAAAACCTACTGCCGCTTTGTTATCAAGCGCTCCAATTACCCATGATCCATTTGAAATATTAAGTTCTATTTTCACTTTATCACTCGGATAGGTATTTAAAGCACCTCTTAAAGCATTGGTCTCTGTTGGCCCCATCTGATAGATACTCGCTTGTTGCCACACCAGCCAGGTCCGCTGCAATCCCATTTTTAAACTATTAAGGCTTTCTACATTGACTGCCGAATTCACATTTTGAACGGCAGTTAATAAGTCTTGAGAGGCAATTGACAACTTGTCATAAGACGGCAATATGTGGTGGTCTGCAAGCTGTATTGCTATCTCTTGACGAAGCTCTGAAAGTAGTACTTCTGGATCGGGATCCACTCCCGTCATTGGCCCTTCTTCACTTGTACAATTAGAAACCATGAAAGCTCCAACTACTAATAGTAGAAGAAGCTTCGCATTGGAAATACATTTTAATCCATTGAAATTATAATTCATCTTTACTGCTTTCGAGTTCATTATAGACTGAGACTAAGCTAGTCTTGGCCTTGTTTAATCCTTCTACTGTAACATTCCAAAAGTTACCATCTGCACCAAAATCACTTTCATTTATTTGTTCTATTTGTTCTAGCGTCATTCTACGATTTGCATTATACTTTAATGCATTTACAAAAGTCCACGCTTCCGTAAGCGTATGAAACGCTTCTCCAGTTTTACTTTCGTTGATCGCAGCGAGCGTCGAATTGATATAATGAACAGCAACACCAGCAGCTACTAGCTCTAAATTTTCAGCAACTTCACTACGCTTCTGTGTCTTTGTGCTTAAATCATTGTTTACGATTGCAGTTCTCCCCGCCAAGAAGGCTTGCATAAGCCTATCATTGGTACCCAAGTATGGATCTACCGTATTACTATAGTGACTCCAAAACCTATCCTCTGACGCTCTTTCTGGGGGCCAGTCGGAAGTAAAGTCCAAAGGTGGATTCCAATATCCAAAAGCCTCATCCCAATGGTGCTCCATATCGGTATTGTTTTTACCATCCCTAAGGGCTGTATTCTCGACACCATCACCAGTTCTATCATCACTGAAGTAAGTATTGAAAATCTGATTATACATTACGGTCCCCATAAGGCCCTTCTCTATCATCTGAGCGTATTCTCGTCCGTTGGCACTAACAAGTACAGTATTCCCACTATTCTCTCGAACGATAAGTCCTGCTTGTCCATTAGCGGCAGTGATACCTGTTTTACTTGCTTCTTCTGCACTTAAAAACAAATTCTCCATAAATCCCACATCAAGATCCGGTTGAAAACTTTTATTCTTCAATTGTTTAGTCGATGAAAAGGAGAAAAAGTCATTTCCATTTTCATTAGCGTTACTGTAGGCATCAGAGAGAACGGAAGCAGCAATTAATACTCCTCCATCTCCTAATTTTAAATATTCCTTTATTTCCTCTACCTGATCCAATCGCTCATTCTGTCCAGAAAAAGAAACAGTTGTAGCTCCTTCCCTTTCAAAAATATATGTTGAAGGAGGAACAGTTAATAATGCGCTAGCAACTATTGAGGACGAGGCGGATTGTTTATCACCTTCTACGTCGATGACCTCTATTACGATATCATATTTATCATTAAGAACTGCGTCTGAAGGTATCGTAAATGATACAGTACCGGTATAGTTCGATTGTCCCGTAGGAGTTATTTCTGAACTCACGTCATTTACAATAGTAACTACCTTAGCGATTCCGTCTTGGGCATTGGCAGTATATGTAATATCCAACTCAGTCCCTCGGACTGCCTCATACATATCATCGAGTGAGGAAATGGATAATGTTCCCGGACTGACAAGTTCTAATTCATCATCCCCACAAGCTGTAAACATAAAGACCGCTAATAGCGCTAAGCACTCTAAATAAAACCTCCACTTTTTCATGTTTCTAATTTTTATGCAAAACTACTCTTCAGGGTTCTTCAACAAACCACGAATTTTGTGATTCTACTCATAAAAATTGAGGATAGAATCAGTCAAATCAATGACAAAAATTAGGAGATGTAATAATTTTAGGTAGACATCTTAGAGTTGATGTTACAATGGAAATATCTGAGAATAAATGATTTTTACTTATGTCGCTGCTTTAATACATCGACAACCTTTGATAGACTCATCCCTCTATCTCTTAGCAATACGAGATAGTGAAATAAAAGGTCTGCAGCTTCTCCAAGAAATAAGTCATCGTTTTCATCCTTGGCTTCTATGACTAATTCTACTGCCTCCTCTCCTACTTTCTGGGCGATTTTGTTCACCCCTTTGTTAAATAAGTGACTTGTATAGGACTCGTCACTTCGATCATTATATCGCTCGTCTATTACGCGCTCAAGGTGGCCTACAAAGCCTATAGCGGAAAGCTCATTGGATTCATTCCAACAAGTATCCGATCCTGTATGACAAGTGGGGCCTTCTGGCCGCGCCTTCACTAATAGGGTATCATTATCACAATCTACTTCCATTGAAATATAATATAGGAAGTTACCACTGGTTTCTCCTTTGGTCCAAATTTCCTTACGAGATCTACTCCAAAAAGTAACCTTCCCTGAAGCCAAGGTCTTATCGTAAGACTCCGCATTCAAATATCCTAACATCAATACCTTATCCGTATCAGCGTCTTGTATGATGGCTGGAATTAATCCTTCAGAATTATAATTGAGTTTCACCTTATTCATATTTTATATTCTAATTGGCAATCCTGCCCTATGAAGTGCCATTTTTAATTCTGGAACGGAGATTTCATCAAAGTGAAATATACTTGCTGCCAATCCTGCGTCCGCCTTTCCCGTTGTAAATACATCTTGGAAGTGCTCGATACTTCCAGCACCACCAGAAGCGATCACAGGGATGGTTAGTAAACTATTCAATTCTGATAACGCTTCACAAGCAAATCCGGCCTTAGTCCCATCGTGATCCATAGATGTAAACAGGATCTCTCCAGCACCGAAGCCCTCCATCTTTTGAGCCCATTCCATTAGTTTTAATTCTGTTGGTTTGGAACCTCCATGTGTATGGACATACCATACATCTCCGATTTTACGAGCATCTATAGCCACTACCAGGCATTGGGCCCCGTACTCATTTGAAATTTCCTTGGCAAGTTCTGGTCGATAGACTACGGCACTATTCACGCTTACTTTATCTGCTCCATTGGCTAACAACTTTCCTACTTTCCCTACTTCTCGAATCCCACCTCCTACTGTAAAGGGAATATTGATTTGCTCCGCCACCTTATATACGAGGTCATAGATTGTTTCTCTCTCTTCGAGTGTAGCAGAGATATCTAAAAAGACCAATTCATCAGCACCTTCCTTCGCATATTTTCGCGCCAGTTCTATAGGATCTCCAGCATCTCTCAGGTTGAGAAAATTAACACCTTTGACAGTGCGGCCGTTCTTAATATCCAAACAAGGGATGATTCTTTTGGTCAACATATTAATTGCTTAACTAAATGCCTTTCTAAGTTCTACTAAATCTATAAGTCCTTCATATATAGCTTTCCCTATTATCGCTCCATCTACTCCGATAGATTCCAATTGTTTGATCTCTTCTATACTTGAAACGCCCCCACTTGCGATGAGTTTTATATCTGGAAAATCCTCCATAATTCGATCATATAATTCGACTGAAGAACCTTGCATCATTCCATCCTTACTAATATCAGTACATACAAAATATTTGGCGCCCGCATCCGCAAAATCATTTATAAATTCCATCAGATCTATATCTGAGACTTCTCTCCAACCATTTAAGGCAATCTTACCATCTTTCACATCTGCACCGATTACAATCTGTTCTGGGCTATAACGGAGTAACCAAAATTTCACAAGATTCGGATTGCGCACAGCAAGACTTCCGATATTTATTTGATGAGCCCCAGATCGCAGGGCTTGGATCAGAGAATCCTCACTCTTAATCCCTCCCCCAAAATCTATTTTCAAATTTGTCTCTAATGCAATTTGATTTAGAACATATAAATTATGAGGCTGACTGCTCTTGGCTCCATCTAAGTCCACTAAATGAAGATACTCATAGCCCGTCTTCTCTAACTCTCTGGCGATCTCTATCGGAGATTGATCATACTCTTTCTTTTGATCATAGTCTCCTTGGGATAATCTTACGCACTTCCCTCCTATTATATCTATTGCTGGAATAAGTCTCATTTGATTTTATTCTAAAGATCCATTTACAAAATTGTTGAGGAGTATTGATCCAATATCCCCACTTTTTTCAGCATGAAATTGAATGCCCCAAAAATTGTCTTTTCTAATTGCAGCCGAAAATGAATGTCCGTATTCACAAGCGCCGATAGTCGCTTCATGAAGTGGAACATAATAGCTATGAACAAAATAGAGATAACTATTAGCATCAATACCCTCCCATATAGGGTCTGCTTTTTTCGCATGTAGCTTATTCCATCCCATATGAGGAACTTTGATGCCTATTTTCTCATCAAACTTTTTTACACGTGCATCAATAATTCCAAGGCCCTCTGAGTTTCCTTCTTCAGATCCCGAACACATGAGTTGCATTCCGACGCAAATCCCTAAAACAGGTTGTGATAATTCAGAAATAAGGGTATCCAAACTACTTCTTTTCAAAGCTTCCATTGCTGCTCCAGCATGCCCAACTCCGGGAAAGATAACTTTCTCCGCAGCTTGAATTTCGCTTTTGCTACTTGAAAGTTTATAATCTACATCTAAACGTTTCAGTGCATTCATCACTGAACAAGTATTGCCCGCCTCATAGTCAATTATGACAATCATAATATACCTTTTGTTGATGGCAGTACATCCGAATTCACATCCCTCTGGACAGCCATTTTTATCGCCTTTGCAAATGCTTTGAATATTCCTTCTATCTTATGATGCTCATTATCACCCTCAGCCTTAATATTCAAATTACAATCCGCTTGATCTGAGAACGATTTAAAAAAGTGGTATACCAATTCAGTAGGCATATCCCCAACATATTCTCTCTTAAAAGCCACATCCCACTCAATCCAAGCTCGACCTCCGAAATCCAAAGCTACCTGTGCCAGCACATCATCCATAGGTAGGCAAAAGCCATATCTCTGAATTCCAACCTTCTTACCTATAGCTTGCTTAAACACCTGTCCCAGCCCAATAGCAGTATCTTCAATAGTATGATGTTCATCTATTTCAAGATCACCATCCGTCCTGACCACAAGATCTATTCCGCCATGTTTTGCAATCTGCTCTAACATATGATTGAAAAAATTCAATCCCGTATCAATATTTGCAACACCGCTACCATCGAGGTTAATACCTACTTGTATTTTCGTCTCATTTGTGTTTCTAATCACCTTAGATGTGCGGTCCAACTTCTTTAAAAAGCCATATATCTCTTTCCAAGAATTGGATTGGAGCGCTACTACATCCGTTAATTCTAAAGGGGGTACAGTAGACTTTCCTTGAAGTTCATGAAGAAATATTCCTTGAGCACCCAAATTCTGAGCAAGCGTTATATCACTCCAGCGATCTCCTAATACAAATGATTCTGCAAGATTATAACTGCCGTCCATATATGCCTTCAGCATTCCAGTTCCAGGTTTGCGATATAGAGATTGATCTTTTTCGAAACTCCGATCTATATGAATTCCATCAAATCGGATTCCTTCACCCTTTAAGGTATCCACCATAAGTTCCTGTAGTGGCCAGAAGTCCCCTTCAGGGTAAGAATCCGTCCCCAAACCATCCTGATTTGTAACCATAACAAGCATATAATCCAGCTCTCTAACAATTTTCCCCAAGTATGTCATCACCTCTGGTAAAAAGGAAAACTTAGACAATCTGTCAACTTGGTAGTCCGTTTCAGGTTCCCGAATTAAAGTACCATCCCTATCTATAAAGAGTATTTTTTTCATTTATTCTTGAGTGCATAAAATTCATTAATAGCTGCAATCAACCTTGCATTTTCCCTATGTAATCCAACCGTAATCCGAAGACATTCTTCACAACCAGGGAGTTTGCTTCTATCACGCACAATAATCCCACGAGTTTCCAAAAAGTCCTTAAGTTCCAAATGATACTTCAATCTTATTAAAAGGAAATTTGCATCTGAAGGAAATATTTTTTCAACACCAGAAACCTCATTTAAGAAGACAACAAGTCTATCCCGTTCTTCCTTAATTACTAATATTTGTTCAGATTGTACAACTGAATTATTTAATATCTCCAAAGCCTCTTTTTGCGTATGGCTTCCCAAATTATATGGAGGTTTCACTTTATTCAAGAACCCTATAATTTCAGTATTTGCAAAACACATTCCTATTCTAAGTCCGGCTGCTGCCCATGCCTTTGAAAAAGTCTGTAGTATTATCAAATTAGAAAATTCTGATAGCCTATTAATCAGCGAATTTTTATCACTGAAGTCTATATACGCCTCATCTACAACTACTATTCCTTTCCACAATTTAATTACTTCGACCAGCTTCTCTTCAGCGAGGCTATTCCCAGTGGGGTTATTAGGAGAACATAAGAAAAGTACTTTATGTTTCTCGGTTTGTCCTTCCAAACAAGCTGCTACATCTAATCCGAAATCGTCTAAAAGTGCTACTTTTTCTAATGTTACGTCATTGATGGCCGCGCCTACCTCATACATACCAAATGTAGGAGATATGGATCTTAATATATCCTTTCCAGGTTCGCAAAATGTTCGGATAATCATATCTATAATCTCATCAGAACCATTTCCCAATAAGATCGAACTCTTATCGACATTCTTCTGTAGCGAAAGGGCCTCCCTTACTTGATTATGATGCGGGTCTGGATATCGATTATGATTAGATTCATTTGGGTTTTCGTTTGCATCTAAGAATACTTCAGCTGATCCCGTGAATTCAGCGCGAGCAGAGCTAAAAGGCTTTAGTGAGATAATATTCGGGCGCACGAAATCTGATATATTCATAATGCCTCCATTCTTAGTTTAACAGCATTGGCATGACCTTCTAATTCTTCGTTTTCAGCCATTGTAACAATAGTAGGACCCAAATTATTGAGACCTACTTTATCTATCTTTTGAAAAGTAATTTTCTTAACAAAAGAATCCAGAGAGACTCCGCTATACGCTCTCGCAAAAGCACCCGTTGGCAATGTATGATTGGTTCCAGAAGCATAGTCACCTGCACTTTCCGGCGTCCAATGCCCAATAAATACTGAGCCGGCATTTCTTATTTTAGAAAGGTGCTTCTCTGCAGAATCACTTGCTATAATAAAATGCTCTGGGGCGTATGCATTTATAAATTGATATGCCTTATCTACATCTTCTATAATACAGGCAAACGCACTCTGAAGTGCTAGCCTTGCTATTTCTTTCCTCGGTAGTAATTCCAATTGTATTTGAAGCTCCGTTTCCACAGCTTTCACGATAGATTCGTGGGATGCCACGATTACTACTTGACTGTCCCTTCCATGTTCGGCTTGAGAAAGCAAGTCCGAGGCCACAAAAGCTGGATTGGATGAAGCATCTGCATATACTAACACCTCCGAAGGTCCCGCAGGAAGATCTATAGCAACACCATATTGTAAGCCTTGCATCTTAGCAGCAGTGACATATTGATTACCCGGACCAAATACTTTATAAACTGAAGGAATCGTCTCTGTTCCCAATACTAATCCAGCTATAGACTGCGCGCCACCTACTTTTATAATTTTACTTATACCGCATAAAGATGCTGCGTATAATATCGCTGGATGAACAGTTCCATCTTTTGAAGGCGGCGTACAGAGCACAACTTCATCGCAACCAGCTACTTGGGCAGGAACTCCGAGCATCAACACAGTACTAAACAATGGCGCTGACCCTCCAGGGATATACAACCCTACTCGGTCGATTGCACGAGATTCTTGCCAACACTCTACACCATCTGTAGTTGAAATAACTTGCTTTACTAATCGCTGGGCTTCATGAAATATTTTAATATTGGCATAGGCAGTATCAATAGCATTTTTCAATTGTTGAGAAACGAAACCCGATGCGTTTTCTAATTCTTGCTCACTAACAGATATATTAGTAAGAGCGACATTATCAAACTTCTTGGTGAATGCTATTAATGCC
Organism: Saprospiraceae bacterium; assembly: GCA_047634015.1. Lineage (GTDB taxonomy): Bacteria > Bacteroidota > Bacteroidia > Chitinophagales > Saprospiraceae > JAJRXG01. The sequence continues at coordinate 4,126 of JBLIDB010000101.1, read as the reverse complement.
TCATCACCTGCCTCCTTTACATTTTTATAGATATCATCAATAATTACAGAAAGGTCAGTCGCATTTATTTCTGGTCTCTTTATAATCTTCTGAATGATATCATCTTGAGGCTCAGAATATGAAGTTAGGGCTATATAAATTTCTTTACTCATCAGTGATCCTTCAAATTTTTAGACTACCATTTTTTCAATCGGAACAATCAAAATACCTTCCGCACCCAACTCTTTCAATCTATTGATTACTTCCCAAAAGTCCTCTTCACTAATCACAGAATGAAGCGAGCTCCATCCTTCTTCAACAAGTGGCAGCACTGTAGGACTGCGCAGTACTGGAAGAACATTACTAATTTCCTCAATATTCTCATTGGGTACATTCATCAGAATGTACTTGTTCTGTTGTGCTTTCAGCACTGTTCGGATTCTAAATAAAAGTTGATCGACCTGTGCTCTTTTTTCTACTGAAAGGTTCTTATTGATTGCAAGGCACGCCTGAGACTTCATTATAATCTCATGTTCTTCAAGTCCATTTTTAAATAAAGTACTGCCTGAACTTACAAGATCACATATAGCATCTGCCAATCCAATGCTTGGTGCTATTTCGACCGAACCTGAAATTAGATGAATACTAGCATCAATATTATTCTCTTCGAGAAATGCCTTAAGCGTATTAGGGTATGAGGTGGCAATTTTCTTTCCGTTTAGGTCTTGCATACCTGAGTAAGGCTGTCCTTTAGGCAAGGCTATAGAAAGTCGACATTTTTGAAACCCCAAAATCTCAATCATCTCAACATCCGCTTCTTTTTCAAGAATAGTATTTTGCCCAAGAACGGCTAAATCCACTACTCCATCCTGGAGGTATTTGGGAATATCACTATTTCTTAAAAATAGTGCACTCGCATCAAATCCCCTGAATTCGGCTTTTAATTGATCCTTCGAATTATTGACTTTAAGACCAATGCTTCGCAGCAATTGCATCGTATCGTCATATAATCTCCCTGACTTTTGTATTGCTATATTTAATCCCATGATGACAAATAAAAAGACCCGCTAACAAACAGTGAGCGGGTCGTATATCTAAAATAAAATTTCTATTTAAAATTCTCAGACACTACTTCGCTCGTCCTATAAGAGGACAATGATGATGCAAATGATGTCTGATGATACCTTTCATGACACAAGTATAATTGAATTTCTTGAAATGGACCAAACCTTGAGAGACTAAGTAGTAAATATCTAATTCTGAGACATAGGTAATGAGAGTAAAATCCCAACCTAAACCATACTCGCATCATGGTATTTGCTTGGTTCCTTACATATTGTCTTAGAAATGCACACAAATACCACTGGTCGGGATATCTCAAGCATTAATCGATCTTACTCAGTGCTCTCGGATAGAGCTATTATATTGTGAGAAATATCAACTCTATGCCCGTATTAGAAATAAAAAACCTTTCTAAATCTTATGGAAGAACTAAGGCGCTTGACAATCTCAACCTAACCATAGAACCAGGTCAGATCTATGGCATCTTAGGTCCCAATGGTAGTGGCAAAACGACAACTCTCGGAATCCTGCTTGATATCCTTAAGCAAGATAGCGGCACATTTAAGTGGTTTGATGGGAAATATGGCGAACATTCCAGACTAAAAATCGGAGCCATCCTCGAAACTCCCAATTTTTATCCATATATGAATGGGCCAGAAAATCTCAATATCATTAGACAGATTAAAGGGATAGATAGTGTCGATAGTGATGCACTATTAGAGCAAGTAAATCTCGCTCATCGTAAGAAGAGTGCATTCAGAGCATACTCCTTAGGTATGAAACAAAGGCTTGCTATAGCAGCTACTCTAATTGGAGATCCTGAGGTTGTGATATTTGATGAACCAACTAACGGCTTAGATCCTGAAGGTATCTCAGAAGTCCGTAATATTCTCGCCAATGTAGCAAAAGGAGGAAGAACAGTTATTATGGCATCGCACCTGTTAGATGAGGTAGAAAAGATATGCAGCCACGTTGCCATCATAAAAAATGGCAAATTGCTCGCTACAGGTCCTGTTGGATCGATCCTCAGTAATGACATCACTATAGAAGTAAATGCAAGCGATCGAGAGCGGCTTACTATAGTACTGAAAAATATACTTAAGACAGACATTGTAATCGAACGAAAACAATGGATAGAATGCCAGATCGATGACGCAACTGATATTGAAGCTTTCAGCAGGCAGCTCTATAGTGAGGGGATTGTCCCCACTCACTTCGTAGTAAGAAGAAGAAAACTCGAAGAAGAATTTTTAGCAATCACGCAGAATTCTTAATCCCTATAAATCCAAGAAAATGAAGAAGTTACTGCTCTTAGAATATAGCAAGTGGAAGAAGAATAGCGTGATTGGCATACTCCTAATCATGTTTGTTTTAATGCTTCCTTTGGTCATATTTATCGGGAAAGAATTCGATAATGTACCTCCTCCTCTGCCAAGTAGTGATGTGTTCTTTGAATTTCCTTCTATGTGGGGATACTTAGGATATGCGGGCAGTTGGTTAGCTTTTTTCTGCCTTGGGTTGATCTCCGTATTTATCGTAGTGAATGAAGTCAGCTATAAGACATTGCGCCAGAACATTATTACGGGCATGCTTAGAAAAGAATATTTCTTAGGTAAATTCTTATCCGTTTTAGTCATTGCCATTTCTGCAACATTGTATTATACGATCATAGGTCTTATTATTGGTTTTATTCATACTAAAGGTGCCACAATAGGAGACGCTTTTGATAATAGCTGGGCTATTCCGAGATTCTTTCTCATGTGCATGGGATACATGACATTTGGCCTTTTCTGCGGGTTTCTGTTTCGAAGATCTGGGGTTTCGGTGCTATTCTATTTAATCTACATCATGATGTTAGAGCCTGCTGTCAAATGGCTTGTTCATTTCCGAATGTTTGAGAATAATTCTATCAACTTTTACCCCTCTAATGTTTTTGAAGATCTCATGCCATTCCCATTGTATCATTTTGCCGATCTTATTCCTAAGAAGGATTTAGATTTCGACTTTCTGTTGCCATATGGAACAGCCAGTATGGCTGCTGTTGTATGGATAGTGATATTGGCAGGATTAGCTTATAGAGGGATTGTAAGCCGGGATGTGTAGGGAGTAAACTTTGTGATTGTTAAACACCCGTGAGGAAAGAGTGACAGTTGTAATGTGGATCGGTCCAAATGAGGTACGATATCGGGAACATGTGTATTTGGAGGTGAAAGGCAGATCTTGCTGCCCTCGTTCTGCTCGCTACATTATTGTTTTTCTCCTTGGTGTGAAAAACTGCTATCAGATAAAGAGAGGTTTTTCATTATATATTCCATTGATAATCAGGTACCTTATAACTTTAGTAATGCACAACAAGATCCGTTATACACACAGTATTATAACAACTTTAGTTTAATCAACCCTGCGTACTCTGGGAGTCACGGTTTGTTTACGGCTACGGCTAATATTCGCAGTCAATGGGCTGGAGAAGCGGGTAGTCCAGAAACACAAACACTTTCATTACACGGCCCTGTAGGTGAAAAAGTTGGTTTGGGTTTATCGATTGTTAACGATAAAGTATTTGTATCAAGTGAAACCCATGTATATGCAGATTTTTCGTATTCCATAGATCTAACGGAAGCTTCTACACTCGCTTTTGGTTTAAAAGCAGGCGGTAGTTTTTTAAACGTAGATTTACTAAAACTTGGGATAGAAAACGACCCTTTGTTTAGTGAAAACCTAAATGAATTTAACCCAAATATTGGTGCAGGAGCTTTTTACTATACCGATCGGTTTTATGCAAGTATATCGACCGTAAATATTTTGCAGACGACACATTATGACAAAAATAGTACCGTGGTATCAAATGCTTCAAAAGAGATGATATTTGAGCCCACTCCGAAAAGTCCCTAATCAATCATATGCCATATACTTATAATAAGTGAGAAAAAGTTTCTAGATTGCTTTCATGTTTAAGCGTAGTAGAAGTATACAGGGGGATATGTTTAAGACCCTATCTATACAATTAGGGAAGCGCAAGCAAAAACGCCTTGATGATCCAAAAGCATGGCACAATGTATTTTATAAAGAGGTGCTATCTCGCATA
>JBLIDB010000100.1:0-17097 GCA_047634015.1 Saprospiraceae bacterium | reverse complement strand
TGCTAAGATGGCTAGCTATATTCGCAGGAAAAAGCATCCACTCTGAAGCATGTTCTCCTTGTTTCCATGAAGTAAAATTACTCAGAGGTGCATAGTATTGCGCTTGGAGTTGTTTGCCATCTAATCCTAATAGATCCCCTATAGTCTTGCAGCTTATGGGCGTCTTATCGATTAATGCCTTTTAAAAAAGTGGCAACCTCAGTTGTCATCCGAGTGCCTTTTTCGAGTAGTTGCCAATCTCTTTTTACGATACTACCGTCCTCTTTATTTAGCCAACGTCGTCGCTTGACTTTGTACTTACATCGTTTGCCTCTTAGTGGAAAATCTGTTATTGTTTCCTCTTGATAGAAGCCTTTCGATTCTAAACTATCCTTATTGTAGCCCGCTGGAGCGATGTTCATCTCTCGCAAATCAAATACGTACTCAGCAGTATCTGTGTTAAAGGATACTACCTCAAAATAATCTAATAACCCCGCTGGGAAAAATGCTTGTAGTAGTTGTTTGTCCATTCCCCTAAGCAAACAACTTTTATCATAGTATTCTATACTCCCCCTAACTTTTCATCTTGATCCAAAAAGATCATTTACATATTTTAAGGATTGTACTTGAGAGCTATTTAATTTTTGAAAGAGAGCATAATCTATCTCAAAATAGATACCTATTGTATCTTCTTGAACGTCATTATTATGTTTGTTGAATTTGTAGGCGGCCATTGTTTTGGCATATCCAACTTCCAGAACAAATTGGCAATTGTCGAATGTATGATTATCATTCTGACCACTGATTGTGGAGGAATAAAATACACTTAAGATTAACAGACAAATAGCCTGTCGGTGAAGTGGATAGGTTGACATATTTACAGCTCAAGACGTTAATTGTTAACGCTTGGTCTCTTGAGGTGGGGTCCCTCTTCAGATACAGTTCAATCTGAAGAATTCAGTCATCATACAATATCGAAAAAAGTAAACAGTGATTAGAGAGGACCCCTAACTGATATGCCAAATGCTATGTAAAATAGCTGGCATTGGATGATTTTGTAAAGAAATTGAGGATAGAAATCTACTTCGATCGAGCTATTATAGTTATTCGTGCGGGTATAGAATTGAATGAGCCCAATCCTTTTTAGGTGCCCATTTAGTCCAATTTTTCTCTGATAGCTGGAGTCTATTAGCTATGATTTGTAGTACAACTGGATTTACACCCAATCCAAAGTGGGAACCTCTAACGCGGATATTTTGATGAATCTCTGATTCTATTTCCAAACATGCTTGCCAAGGAACAACGCCATCCTCTTTACTATAAATAGCAGAAGTTGGTATTGGAGCAGGTTGCGGAATTTCTCTTAGGTAGTCTGGATCTATCTGAGATATTCCTTTCCCTCCGGTTAAGAGATTATATATCCACACAGCATTGTTAGGTTTATCGAGACCCGCGAACGGTGAGCCCAATGTAATTACTTGCCTTGTTATGTGTGGTAACTCTTTAGCCACTTGACGAGCATAGATACCTCCAAGACTCCAACCTATTATACTTACCTTCTTGTGATGGCTGCGATAAAGATATTCCACCATTTCGGTGAGTTCTTCAATTGTATTGGGATCCCCATAATTTCTACCGACATCCCATCCATAGGAATTATATCCAATAGAGTCCAAGAAAGACCTAAGAGGCTTGGTAGAAGTGTCTGATGCCATAAATCCTGGGAAAACGAGGACTGGGTGACCATCACCTTTCTGAGAGCGTTTCTTAATTAACTGATAGGGTATAAGGGTGGACCATTCAACAAATGCCCTTCCTCCTTCGGTTAAAAACCAAAAGAATGAGGGCTTTTTTAATTCTATACTATTTCCATCCATGGTTCTATTCGAATGCACAAATACTTTGTACTTAGTACCGCTAATATAGTTGCATAAATCAGGTTCTTGTTCGAAAGACTAAAGAACAATTTAGGCAATCTATAAATCCGTCTGGCACCTAACATAAAAGGGTCAAGTAGCCTTAACTACTTGACCTTTATCTTTTCTCGTGGTAAAAGGAATATTTAGTTCTTGCTAAACAAAACCTTAAATCTATTTCTTCCTTCCACTAACTGACCTTTCAATGTTTCCAATGTTTCGAAAACTAAGTCTTGCTGAGTTTCAGCTAACTTAAGACCACCTTTCAAAGCCTTCTCAGTTACAGAAGTCCACTCTGTAGATGTCTTCAATGCGCCTTCAACGAGGTCTTCAGAAGTCTCAAGAACGAAATCGTTCACATCTTTAGTTGTTTCTTTGATTTTATTGATTCCTTTATTTACGTCTAAGTTGAAATCAAATCTGTTGCTTTTTACTTGCTTTTTATTTGTCATGATATTCTGTTTTTAAATTTAATACAAATGTAATTTTGATGAGTTGCAGATGAGTTGCAATTTTATTTTAGTGCTTTTTTAGCATCGTTTACCCAACTCGCTGGATTCAAAAGTCTATATCGTGCATCTGCTCTATCCAATACTTTTTTAAGGTCTGTCACAGTCGCTTTAGAGATAGATTCAAGCGTTGGATATCCTTCTTTCTTAAGTAACGTCTCCATCTTAGCCCCAACGCCAGTAATAAGTTTAAGGTTGGTAGTATCTGTTTCCTTTGCTGTTGTTGCAGCTTTAGAAGTAGCCTTTTTAGCTGATGCTACTACTTCAGTCGCCGGCGCTTGCTTTTTCGCTTTAGGCGTTACCGTTTTAGCAGTTGCAGCAGCCTTCTTTACTAAACTTGACGCTTTATTAGTGGCAGGCTTAGCTACTCCTTTTGCAGTAGAAACTACTTTTTGAGTAGCCTTCTTTACTTCTTTAACATCCCATCCGAATAGCGCCAATGCTCTCTTGCTACTCTTCTGATACTGATCAACTATAGTCTCCACAGTGTCAAAAGCTATATTGATATTCTTAGTGATGATAGGTTCAGACTTTTTGAGAGACTTGGCATATAGATTTTGAAACTTTGCTCCAGTTTCGATAGTTCCATCGATTAGCTCTTCAGTTGTTTTTAACGCTTCTGTATTTAACTTGACGATAGTAGATTGTGCTTTAGTAGCAGTTTTCTTTGATGTTCTTTTTCTTGTAGCTGTTGACATTTTTTCTGTTTGATTTACTACTTATGTAATAATTATAATGCAAATATGAAAACAGCGAGTTACAGATGAGTTGCAAAATTGCTGAAGCCGAATTGCAAGTAGGAAATATTTATGAAAAAATCTGAAAGTGAGGAAAAAAGAATGATGCCAACCTAATCTTCATAATTATAGCTCCATTAGCGAAACTTTGATACTATCAAGTTGTGTTGTTGTTATATACTGCTATTGATTAGATGTATTTTACTAAATTAGAGAATAGGAGGAAGACGGAATAGGATCAATTAAATCATCTCTTTTGATTACTGCAGTTCATACAGGACAAATACCCTTGGCTAAGATGGCAGTACTCTTAGCCTTAGGAATATCTATCCATAGGGTTGCAGCACTTGATACTGTCCTATCCCTAAGCTATGCTGGACTGATTCTCATTTGTTCAGTACTGATTTATTATTGGGTACCTTTTTATTGGAAGACACCTATATTGATGTTTCTGATTCTTAGTACTGGTTTCTTTATTTCTGGTATAAAGGAATCATCCTTTTCAAACTTAAGATTGTCTGAAACGCTATTGTCGCGAGCACTTGATATTGATATTGAAGTTGAAGAAATAAGGAAGTACGATAAGAGCAGAGCCATCATTGGTTCTATTACTGCTGTGAAGCGGGAATATAGAAAGTCTCCAAGGATTATTCTATTTGGAAAGAATGAGGATACAGACTTGAAGCAGTTGAAAAGAGGGTCTCATATTTCTTCGCGGCTTAAACTTGCGGTAATCGGAAATAGTGAAAATCAAAAATTTGAGGCTTATAATTCCTATCTCATAGATCAAGGGATTATCTATCGGGGGTTTATAAACCAAGGCCAGTATGAGGTTTCTAATATTAGAAAATATCCTTGGTGGAAATATATAAGATATGATGCTCGGGAATGGGCACTCAATACACTGGATACATATCTCGACGGGGAATCCAATGCTATTACAAAAGCCCTCTTATTAGGTGATAAAAGTGATCTCAATAAGGAGACCAGAGAGAAATATGCTCATAGTGGGATTATACATATTCTTGCCGTCTCTGGTTTACATGTGGGATTTATAGTTATGTTTCTATTGGCAATTTTCAGAACGGTGTTTTTCAAATTAGGCCCGTTTTCTTGGACGCAAGTCGGATTCGTTTCTATCGCTTTGCTTGCATATGTGGAAATAAGTGGTGGTGCTCCTCCAGTGCGACGTGCAGTAATTATGGCGATATTATATCTATTCGCAAAGGCGCTAAGAAAACAATTCTCACCCATAAATATATTGGGCTTTGCTGCGATCTTATTACTCTGTGTTGCGCCTAATGAATTGTTCACGGTTAGTTTTCAACTGTCATTTGCCGCAGTAGGCGGAATAATATTATTTATGCCATACTTTATGAGTCTTTGCTCATATGAAAATAGGCATGTCAGGAAGTTGTGGGGGATTATATCAATAGGTATCGCAGCGCAGATTTCCACTTTTCCTATTACATTCTATTATTTTAACCAAGTCCCTATATTTTCAGCAATAGCTGGAGTAGTTGCTATTCCAGTTGCGGGTTTTGCGCTTTGTAATGGTGCTTGTATTTTGGTTTTTGGAAGTTTTAGTGAAAGTATCGGGTTCTTCCTTGCTTCCTTGCAATCGTTTCTTATTTATATTTTAAATGGTGTAGCGCTTTTGTTTTCGAATATCTCATTTAGTGTTTGGGATAATGTCACACTACTTCCTATCGAAGCTATGCTTTTAATTGGGGCTATCTTGGCAATAGCATTCTTTCTCAATACGAAACGATCTACGGCCTTGGTCTTTGCTTCGTTTTTGATTCTTGTACAAGCGGGTCTTCATACTTCGAATGTAGTATTGAAAAATGGAGAAGAAACAATCGGTTTGTTTTCTAAGCAATCTGAGGATAGAGATAGACAAAGGATTGTAGAAATGGAGAGCAATGAATGAGCACTTTTACCTACCCAAGAAAAACAGAATTAGTATTATAACAATGCTTGCCTTAGCGCTTATTTTACATTTAATCTCATTATCTTTTTCTAAGAATAATGATAATATATTTAAAGAAGAAGATTCCTTAGTGGCTCGATCAACTGAGCAAAGGAATCAAGTGAGTGAATTACGGCTTACCTCATTTGATCCTAATATCGCTGATAAGGAAGCATTAATAAAACAAGGTATAAGCGAATACGCGGTTAATAACTTAATTAAATTGAGATCAACAGGATGGAAAGTAAAGCAACCTGAAGATTTGCTCACAGTATACGGGATAGACTCAATTGTTTACATCAAGCTTAAAGATCGGATAGCTATCGAGCAGAGAGCAGTGAAAAGGGAAATTAGTAATTATACTGGCTCTCGGGCCTCAAAGCCAAATGATAGGCCTTTTGATCCAAATTTGGCAAGTGATCAAGATCTTTTAGATCAGGGGTTTTCTAAATATGCCGCTACAAATTTGAGACGATACTTAGAGCGTGGAGGGAGGGTTGAATCTAAAGCTGATCTCAAGAAGATATATGGCGTTGATGAAGAGATGTATTCAGCAATGGAAGGAAGGGTTTTTATAAGAGAAGTTTTAGCGGAATTGGGATTGGATAGTAGTGCCATGTTAAATGGGAAATTGGAAATTACAACGGTGTTTGATCCTAATACGTCTTCGTTGGAAGAACTGGAACATCAAGGAATTGATAGAAAGACAGCTTATTCTTTAATTCGCTATAGAGAGAAGGGAGGAGTAATTCGAAAGAAGGAACAGCTTAGAAAGATTTATGGAATGAGCGATTCCTTGTATGCTTCTTTAGAAGAGAGAATTATAATTAGCGTAGATACTTCTGTTATTTCCAATAATTCATTTCCCAAAGACTCGAGTAAAGCGACAAAAGGCACTCCTGATACTACAGTTTATAATTTGAATAGTATTACACAGGAAGAATTACTAAGTATTAAAGGAATTGGCCCTTATTATTCTAAAGCCATTATCGAATACAGGAATAAATTAGGTGGCTATTATCGAATAGAGCAATTACTGGAAATACCTGCGTTTAAGGAAGAACAATATAATAGGTTGATTGGGCGATTCAGAGTAGAAGGAAATATTTCGCGAATATCTCCAGTAGAAGAGTTCAAAGAACTCCTTCGTCATCCATATATTGATTATGAATTAGCCAAGAAATTCAAAACTATGTCTGTCTTTGATATGGAAGACAGAATTCAAGAAATGATTAGTACAGGGCAGATAGAAGATAAGCTTATTCCCTATCTACAGAAGTATTAAATCTTTTTCTAATAGAAATTAAAACTCCGCACTTCCAGGATATCTTGGAAATGGAATTACATCTCTAATATTGGCCATGCCGGTTACGAACATGACCATCCGCTCGAAACCCAGTCCAAATCCCGCGTGAGGACATGTACCGTATCGACGGGTATCTAAGAACCACTCCATCTCTTCTTCTGGAATATCAAAATCCTTCATTCGCTTAAGCAAGACGTCCATGCGTTCTTCACGCGCAGATCCTCCTACTATTTCACCAATTCCGGGGAATAGAATATCCATGGCTGCAACTGTCTTATCATCGTCATTAACGCGCATATAGAAAGCTTTGATTTCCTTAGGATACCCTGTGAGTATCACAGGCTTCTTGAAGTGCTTCTCTACGAGATAACGTTCATGTTCAGATTGGAGATCTGCTCCCCATTCCTCGATTAAAAATTGGAATTTCTTTTTCTTATTAGGCTTCGAGTTCATAAGAATTCGAATCGCCTCCGTATAAGTTAAGCGTTCGTATTCTTCGTCAAGACAGAATTGTAATTTCTCCCTTAACGGCATCAGACTGCGCTCAGTTTGTGGTTTATTCTTTTCTTCTTCTAAAAGTCGCTTTTCTAAGAATTCAAGATCATCTTGACAATTGGCCATTACATATTTGATGATATACTTCAGCATATCTTCAGCTAAGTCCATATCATCATGAATATCGGCAAAAGCAATCTCTGGCTCTATCATCCAAAATTCCGCGAGGTGCCGCGATGTATTACTATTCTCAGCTCTAAATGTTGGGCCGAAAGTATAGACGTCACTTAATGCAAGTGCTCCTAATTCGGCTTCTAACTGCCCTGATACAGTTAAGTTGGTCGCTTTGCCAAAGAAGTCTTTGCTGAAGTCGATCTTTCCATCTTCGGTCCTCGGAGGATTCTCAAGATCTAATGCTGACACTTGAAACATCTCACCAGCCCCTTCTGCATCACTTCCTGTTACAATAGGGGAATGGATATAAACGAATCCCCTATTATTGAAAAATTCATGAATAGCAAAGGATGCGGCATGACGAATCCGGAATACGGCGCTAAAAGTATTGGTCCTAAACCTGAGGTGTGCGTTTTCACGAAGGAATTCAAGACTGTGTTTTTTAGATTGGATAGGGTAGGTCTCAGCATCTGCAAGCCCTACTACTTTGAATTCACTTACCTTTAATTCAATCGTTTGTCCTCTTCCTTGGGAGGCGACTACCTCACCTTGTATCCGCATTGCAGCACCGGTTGTAATTTGCTTTAAAGTAGCCTCGCCTTCTCCTTCAAAATTCACTACGCACTGTAAAGTTTTGATAGTACTGCCATCATTCAAGGCAACGAATTGATTATTACGAAAAGTCCTAACCCATCCACATACAAGTACCTGCTCACCTATAGGCTCCGCATGGATTAACTCCGCAATCTTTCTTCTTTTCATTATTCTTATACTTTGAGCAGGCGCAAAGATAGAGATTCCTATAACCTGAATTATACATTGGAGAATCTATTTCAGTCCAATATGTATTCGAAATAAGACTCTTTGCTCAGTTTTCTGATCTCACATAACGGTGATATGTCTCATCCAGTAAAACTACTTATTTCACCTGATTGTCCTTAGGGATGTTGGCTTGTTGACTGTCCTAACGATTTCTAATACATAGTTAAGGATGAGTCCACTCCAGAAAGTCATAATATCGGGAAACGGCCCTTTTGGCGATATTTCCATTATTCTCAACTCCCTGATGCTCAGGCATCACCGAGGTTCGAAAAATAAAAATATCATCCAAAATCTTCCATTTTCTGATGATCCTCACTTTCCGGAGTGGACTCAAGGTTGAAGCCTTACAATATTCTTAGAGAAAGGGAGTGTAGATCTATCGATCTTCCTTTATAGAGATAAAGGCCGCCTCAATCTCTTTAACGATTTCGATAGTTCGCTGATAAGATGCTTCTTCGTCACCAGGACGAGTCGCAGCATAGATTGCTTGCTCTCCTTTTTCCATAATTCTAAATAGTTCATCCTTATGATTACTTAGATTGTGCTGCTGGAGTAGATTCGAGATATCTTCTTTTGATAACTGATCTGAGGCTCTATTAGTCTTATCTGCAAGATAGCTTGTCAGTCCTTTGCGCAGTTGAATATAGAATTGTGTTACATCCCCTTTATCTAATGCCTTTTTGGCTTCTGATAGTTTGGCGATTGCAAGTTTTTGGGCACGCTCATTTCTTATGATAGCGGGATCAATATTATTGCGTTCAATTTCTTTGCGCTTAAAGAGTAATAATCCCAAAGCGGCCAATCCAAGAGAAAGATTCCCAATACCATGGCCCCATGAGAAGGCAAAAGTGCTCCCGATATTTTTCAATCGGGTAGAAGTATATATCGGAGTAAGCGCAATTTCTTCAGTTTGTATATCGGCTAACTCTCGTCCCGTACCTTTAGTTACATTGACATTATATCGATCTCCTTGAATTCTAAAATACATCGAACTGTCTGTATCGAAGTAGGTGAACTCTGGACGAAATTGTAATCTTCCGAGCTCTTTAGGAATCATTAGGTATTCGAATGTCTTCGTGTATTGGATCTCTGCTCCCACGGCTTTCTGTTCTTCTTTTAGAAGGTTTGGTTCGTATATATCCCATTTATCAGAGAAAGGCTGAGTGGGAGCCTCTATAAATTTACCATCCCCAACGCCACGAACTTGTAGCGTCAGTGTCACGGCGTCATCCATTGTAATACTCTTCTTATCTACAGCGGAACCCATCTGAAAATTACCAACCGCTCCAGAGAAGGATTCTGGTGCGCCTTTTGGAAGATCTGTTATATTCAAATTGAAACCTGTAGAGCTCGCATTAACTTGCTTCAGCCTGCGGCTAAAGAAAAAATTGTTTGAACTTTTTCCAGTAGATATTCCAAGAACTGCCCGTGCAGGATCAAAATTATAAGAACCCTTTTGTTGTGGGAATAGGGCAATTACTTTTACTGTCCGTTTGACATATTGGACGCCATCTTTTACCAAGCGTTCAGTTCTGCCATTATAACCTTGAAGCTCTTGGGCGAAGAACCCGTCAAATGCTGGCAGCTTAGAAAAATTATAAGAGCGTACATCTAATGTTGTGTAAAGGTCATATCGAAGGGTGATTTGTTGTCCTACGTACCCTATTTGATGATCTACATGAGCCTCTAGTATTATATCTCCTTTTGGAATACCATCGGGGTTTTTAGTAGGAGCCTTACCCTTGAGTACTTCGATTGCAATCGGATTAGACTTAATGGATTGTCCGTTGACGGTTATCTCCGCTGGGCCAATAGAGTAGTGTCCGATTCTATTTGAAGTTAACGTATAGGAATATGTCATCTTCTGAGATGTCCTACCATTAATGATAGTCATCTGTGTAGAAGAGTTAGGCCCACCAACGATTTCAAAATTTACGAAAGAGGGTGCTTTGAATTGTTGACTTCGCGCATTCTCAAGTGTAAAGCTTACATCAAAATAATTGCCTGCAACGATCTGCTTGGCATCTGTAGTCGCGTAGAATTTTACTTGACTGTTAAGTATACTAATGAGCAATAAACTCGATAAGAGAAATAAGAGACGCAACTGGAATATATTGGTCTTGAGAGGCGAAATCATAGTTCTATATCTTTGTTGATTTTAGTCTACTTAATTTTAGTTTAAGAGAGTCTTGAGGACTCAAGGAGTCAGGAAGTGTTGGTTTAACCAAGATTTCTTGTCTATAACCATATCCTTTAGGAACTACTTGACGCCCTCCAGGATTAGAAAGAATCGTAACTATAAAAGGTTCAGTGGAAAGCATTTCCTCTCCATCATTGAGTGTTGCAGAGTTTATAAGCAGTACTCCTTCTTCTGGTGCTTGCAATATGTATTCATAGGATGAGGATTGTGTCACATGACCATTAATCATGCTGAATTGACTCGATGTATTGGGCCCAGAGACTAAGTCCCATTCATCAAATGAGGGAGGCTCAAATTGTCCTTGAGTGTTTTTAACCTCAAATTTTACTTTTAGGATATTGCCTTGTAATATTGTGTCAGCGCTCACCACACAATTAAAAGATACTTCTTGACCAAAAAGTAAAACAGTACAAGTAAGTTGTACAAGAAGTAAGAAATATTTTATGTGTTGCTGCATTTTTAAATCTCTTCAATATTACCAATCCTTCTTAGGCTTCTTCTTATTACCAGAAACCTTCCTTAATTTCTCTTGTACGTTTTTCTCTTCGTTTTCTATAACCTTAAGCAGTTTCTCCGCATCTTCTCTGCTCATTTCCTGCGTTTCAGAGGGTGTTTCTTGATCATTGTTTTCCTGATCTATAGGAGTTTCAGAAGATTGTTGATCTTGATCTTCCTGGTTTTCACCTTCTTGAGGTTCTTGATCCTCTTGCTGCTGATTCTCTTGATCTTGTTCTTGATTCTCTTGCTCTTCTTGCTGCTGTTGTTGTTCCTGCTCTTGCTCTTCGTGTCTCATCAATTTAGCAGTATAGAGGTTCTTTCTAATATCGTCATCTTCAGGAGTAAGATCTACGGCTTGTTTATAGACTTCTATCGCATCTTCTAATTGGCCTGCCTTGATGTGTGCATTCCCTAAGTTGTAGAGTGCCTTTCCTTTTGATGCATTATCAGTAGCGGATTTTGAAGACGCTTGATATTGTTGGATCGCTTCTTCGTATCGTTCTTGTTGATAGATGGAGTTACCCAGATTAAATGCTCCTTTAGAAGAACGATCTTTGTCTTGCGCTCTTCTATAATTTTCTTCAGCAACATCAAATGCTTCTTTCTTATAGGCATCATCGCCTTCTCTTAGCAGTTTATGAGAAGTCTGAGAGAATACAACACCATTGATAATGGAAAGAAGTATAATTGAGAGAAATGATATTTTATTTTTCATTTGATAGGTTTTCAACTATGCTATGCTTTTTATTTTTCTCGCTTCTGGGATTACAAATTCAATCAAGATTAATAACAATCCTATTGCCACAAGATATTGGAAATAACTCGCGTAATCCGTAAATGCTCTTTGTTCTACATCTTGCTTTTCCAGTTGATCAATAGATCTTTTGATACCCGTAATAATCGCATTACCTTCTCCTATTAAATAGGCATCTCCTCCTCCTGCGCTTGCAAGATCTTGGATTAGGTCAGTATTCAAAGCACTTTTCACTGGATTACCTTCTTCATCTCGTTTGTATTGTTCTCCACTCCGAGTAGCATAAGGGATGAATGCCCCTTCCGAGGTACCGACACCAATAGTAAATATTTTCAAACCATCGATATTCGCATCCCTTGCTGCTTGAATGGCCTCATCATCATGATTCTCACCATCTGTTACTACGATTAAGGCACGCTGATTTGGTTTATCCTCTTCGTAGGCTCTTTGAGCAAGAAGTATAGCTTCGTTAATTGCTGTTCCTTGGGTGGTAGCTTGATTTGTATTTGCACTTGCTACAAATAATTGAGCTGCGGAATAGTCTTGAGTTAGCGGCATTTGTAAATATGCATTTCCTGCAAATACTATTAAGCCGATTCTATTTCCACGCAAAGCTTGTATTAGATTTTGTGTTAAGCGTTTCGCTCTTTCCAATCTGTTAGGAGATATGTCTTCGGCTCTCATGCTGAGTGAGATATCTAAGGCAATAAATACATCTGAACTCTTGGCCTGGACTTTTTCCTTTTTATTTCCCCACTGAGGATTTGCTAAAGCTAATAGCAAGGCTAATATACCGGTAAGCAATAATCCAATACGCAGATGTTGGCGATAAGGAGACAATCCAAGGATCAGGCGACTCAACAACCCTTCCTCTCCAAGAAGTGCTGCTTGTCTTGTTCTATATTTCCAGTATAGGATATACACAACAATTAGAACTGGAATGATCCAGAGTCCTAAAAGATATGATGTGTATTCGAATCTAAACATATGTCTGTCGTATCAAGGTAATGTTTTGAAAACAGAAAGTCGTAGTAAGACTTCTAATAAAAGCAAGGACAATCCAAAAATCAAGAACGGTCGAAATTCCTCGCTATAACGTTTGAATGTACTGACTTCCATTTCAGTCTTTTCTAATTTGTCGATCTCGCTGTAGATGGCTTCGAGGCTGGCCTCATCTGTAGCGCGATAGTATTTTCCATCTGTAAGTTCCGCGATTTCATTTAAGAGTCGCTCATCAATTTCCACATTCGCCATTCCAAAAATATAACGCCCGTCACTTCGGCGACTTACAGGACTCAATGCTTGACCTCGGCTTCCCACACCAATAGTGTAGACCTTGGTTTCGAGTTCTACGGCAATTTCCGCGGCAGTAATTGGTTTGATATACCCACTGTTGTTTACGCCGTCAGTAAGGAGGATTATAACTTTGCTTTTAGACTTGCTGTCTTTCATTCTATTTACGGCGGAAGCCAGTCCCATTCCAATAGCAGTGCCGTCATCAAGAAGACCACATTGTAATTGGTCCAAGAAATCTTTAACAACTCTATGATCTGTAGTAAGTGGACATTGCGTAAAACTCTCTCCAGCAAATACAACTAATCCTATTCTATCATAGATGCGTTTATCAATAAATTCCTTGGCGACAGCCTTACTAACTTCAAGCCGATTTGGTTGAAAATCTTGTGCTAACATACTGCTACTAATGTCCATTATTAGTACTATGTCAATACCCTCTGCTTTTACCTCTTCTTCCTTGAGAGACAATTGAGGTCTTGCTAATGCAATAACAAGTCCAATAGCGCTTAATAATCTTAGTAATGGTAAGTAAGGATAAAGTCTACTTCTGAGTGTTTTAAGCTCTTTGATCGTCTCGATAGAAGAAATGGTTAATTTAGAATTACGCCCTCTCAATCGATACCAATACCAGGCTGCTATTAGCGGTATGAGTAATAGCAAGTATAATACCCATGGATTAACGAATTCTATGTTTTGCCACCAGTTATTCATCAATATGGAGTGTTTCTGTCTTTTTAGTTTTTTCTACAAACCTCACAGCTTCATTCATAAATGATTCATGGATCTCTTCATCTGGAGTTGCCTTGGCAAATTTGACAAGATCGGCCACTTGAAGGATACGCTGTAAGGAATTGACATCTTCGCCATCTAACAATCCTTTGAGGTATTTATTGATTATCTCATCGGTCGTAGATTCTAAAGCAAGGATGTCATATCTATTTTCTAAATATTCACGCACGATATATGTAAGTTCGGATTGATATTCCTTTACTTTTCCTTCTTGCCATAATTGTTGAGAACGTAAATCTTGCAATTTATTCATGGCCACTTTATGTGCAGGAGGAATGATTACGGGGGCAGGTGTAGCTAATATCTCTTGCGCTTTCTTTTCTTGGTATTTACAATACCACCAGTAGAGAAGACCCAATAGGAGTACCACCCCAATTATTATAAAGTAAAGAAGATAGTCTGAAAACTTGACAGGTTCTTCGATAATAGGTTTTATCTCAGCAATCCCTGTAGAATCCTGAGCCATAATCCCACCTGGTGGTGCTACAATAATAGAATACTGCTCTTCTTTGACTATTTGATCTTGTACACCATCTTGTATATATGCTACAGGAGGTAGTAACATAATAATTGCACCAGGATCCCAAAGCCTAAGTGAAAAAGTATTCTGATAGAGGATTTTACCTCCTGCTTCTGCTTTGGTCCAGGATAATTCTTCACCCGCAAAGGTACCATCCTCACCTGCGTCTTTCCATAGACCGAGATCTATTAATTCAAAATCTGCAATTTTAGGAATTAAAGGTTTAGAGGTATCTATTTGAGCCTTTATAGTTGCGATTGCGGAATACACGGAGTCTAAAAATTGTCCTCCGACAGCTACTATTTCAATGTCTTGCGGAGCTTGTATGCTCAAAGTGAATTGAGCCTCATCGCCTATCACAATTGTGTCTTGGTCCCAACCTCCGGAGATTTCTATCTGTGCAGTGATATGCGTAGATAGAAGAAGTATAAAGGATGATATGTAGAGTAGTCTTTTCATTTCTTGTGACGGCTTTTGAAAAAACGAATCAATCCTTTTACATAGTCTTCTTTTGTATTGAGCGTTATAATATTCGCTCCACTTCGCTTGAAGGAATTGAAGAAATAATCACTTCTTTCTGTAAAGTGATTAGCGTACTTTTCTCGAATCTTTCTAGAGCCCGTATCTATAAGATGTTCTTCTCCACTTTCGGCATCCATGATTTTAACAAGGCCTACATTAGGTAGTCTTGCCTCGAGATCATCATAGACCCTAACTCCGATAAGATCATGTCTTCTTGCGGCTATCTTCAATTCCGTATCGTAATCAGCAGTCATAAAATCTGACATCACGAAAGCAATACTTTTTTTCTTAACAACACTATTGAGATACTTTAAAGCTGCGGCAAGATCGGTTCCTTTGCTCTTGGGCTGAAAATATATAAGCTCCCTTATGATCCTAAGGATGTGATTTTTTCCTTTTTTGGGTGGTATGTATGCTTCTACTTGATCTGTAAAAAGGATAGCTCCTACCTTATCATGATTTGTAAGCGCTGAGAAACCCAAAGTAGCGCAGATCTCAGTATTGATCTCGCTTTTGAATTGATTCATAGTGCCGAAGAAAGAGGACTTACTTACGTCTACTAAGAAGATAACTGTAAGCTCTCTTTCTTCTTCATAAACTTTAACATGGGGTGAATTTGTTCTGGCTGTTACATTCCAATCTATATTTCTAATATCATCACCATATTGATAATCACGAACTTCGCTGAATGACATTCCGCGTCCTTTGAAGGTACTGCTATACTCTCCAGAGAACAAGTGCTTACTAAGTTCCTTGGTCTTAATTTCTATTTTTCGAACCTTCTTAAGAATTTCACTTGTTGTTGTCATTTGAAGCGCTCTTTTTGAATGTACTTAGAAATTGATCTGCTCCCTATAAAACTTTTAATTTCTTCAAAAGGGATTACAATATGACGCCTTCCAAATATGGTATTGAAGTCCGTGAAGAATATCAAACCACTTGGAGAAAATACCATGTGAGAAAAAGGCTCCTCGCTAATAAGCTGCTTAGCCACACCTTGTTCTTTGTAGAGAAGATTTCTTTTTTGTTTATTGATGTAAGTTTTTAGAAAATAAGGATAATCAAAATCTCTTTTAAAAACATCTTTGAGGTTGTAAAACCGTTTTTTATCACGGTCATAATTGAATGGAATCGTCCGTAGTCTACTTTCATTTGAAGACCTTAAGAGCATATAGCCACTGATAATTTCGTCACTTACAAGGCTTATATAGAAATCTCCATAAGAACGGTATTTGAATCTATAAGTGCTTTCATCTTCTTCAACTACTTGATCTAATCGTTTAATTTCTTTTTTTAATTCCTTCTGTATGACGGCTTTGAGCCACTTGTCAAATGTTTTTTGCTTAAGTATAGGGAAGTCATATGAGATAAAATATGAATTAGAATCAATAGAGATATTTTGATATTCTATCTCATGATCTAAAGTGACATTTTCGTCAGGGTAGATTAGAATGCTTTCTTCATTGATGGCAAATTCTACAGGATTTTCCAGATGTTCATCTTGTCGACCTTCAATGCAATCTGAACCTTCACAAGAATAATCCATCCAACGTAGATTAATCTGATTATTTCTTTCGATAGAGATTTGCCTTTTATTGGGACGAAGTACGATTTGTGACAATGACTTTCCATCGTTCGAGCCAAATATTAAGACAACCTTTTTTCTATCTGGATTTACCTTTAGCAGTATAGGAAGTTCTAACTGTTGGTTTTGTGATTTCCATTTCCATAGCGCATTGTCTAATGAACTATTGGTGCTACCTATTAAGGTATTCGAAACGGCATTATCTTCATATTCATAGATTGCCATTTCTTGATGGTCGATTAGACCATCCATTTGTTGTACTATATGTGAATTATTGCCATATGAAATAAGCCCTCGAAAATCATCCTTTTTACCATGATACATCAGCGCTATCGGAAGCGTACCATCCAACAAACCATATTTCGAAGTGATTTCAGAAGGAGAAACATCATAGAGCTCCTTCATCTTATTATATAGAACGGACTTTTGGCCACATAAATGAAATGCACCAATCCAAAACGATACGATAAAAAAGAGAAGTTTCATATAATGTGATTCCGATTAAGGTACTTCTACTTTTGCGAGAATTTCCGCTATAATATCTTCTTGATTGATATTTTCGGCTTCCGCTTCGTAAGTAATACCGATTCTATGACGTAAGACATCATTACAGACATTTCTTACATCGTCAGGTATAACATATCCACGTTTTTTGATAAATGCATACGCTCTTGCAGCTAACGCAAGGTTAATACTTGCCCTAGGTGATCCACCATATTCTATTAAGCCATTGAGTTTATCTAAGCCATATGCCTTAGGGTCTCTTGATGCAAATACAATATCTATAATGTACCGCTCTACCTTTTCATCCATATAAATCTTACGAACGATCCCACGTGCCTTGAGAATTTGCTCTTGAGATACTACATTGCCCACCTTCTGGTTTATAGAGCCACTTATATTACGACGAATAATTTCCAGTTCATCTTCTTTGCTCGGGTATCCGATATTGACCTTTAGCATAAATCTATCTGTCTGTGCTTCAGGCAGTGGATAAGTACCTTCTTGCTCTATCGGATTCTG
>JBLIDB010000099.1:0-17209 GCA_047634015.1 Saprospiraceae bacterium | reverse complement strand
CATACTATCTGTATGTATGACATGGCTCATGCATAGTCAGTGTAACCCTTATACACAAGATAATGTCTGGAATGAAAGCTGGGAATCATGCAGCCCATCCTCTAATCCCGCACTTCCTAGCACATCAAACCACTGGATTCAATACGATTTTGGTCAGGTTTATAAAATAGATTCCCTGCACCTCTGGAACTACAATGTAGATAGCATAGAGGTTGATAAAGGAGCTAAAGATTTTAGTGTCTATACATCGATAGATAGTATCGTATGGATGTCACAGGGAGGTTTTACAGCAGCCCCAGCAACTGGTTCGAGTAATTATTTAGGTCAAAGCTTTGGTGGCTTTCAACCCTTCGATGCTAAATACCTTTTACTCAGTATAGAAGATAATCATGGTGCATCCTGTTCTGGAATCAGCGAAGTTCTCTTTGGAATCGAACATGAAACATGCAAAGACTTTCAACCAGCTGTTAGAATAGAATATGAAGTCTGTGATGATAAATTTTATTTAGAGGCCATCGCTCTTAATCAAAATGAAAACTACAACTTCCTATGGTCAACTAATGAAACTACATCTATGGTTATAGTTTCAGGCGAAGGTCCATTATCCTTGAAAATAGATGATGGCACTTGTACTAAGATATTTGAGATTACTTTGACAAAGCCATCGGTACTTCTCAATGGCTGGTCTTCAGGGACTGAGATTCCAGCTGGAGAGTATTTTTCTGATAAAGTGATTGAAACTTCAGGAAAGATATCCGAGGGGAAGGAAGTGCAATTATATATGGCTGGTGGAATAGAACTACTTAAAGATTTTGAAGTGTCAGAAGACGGACTCTTAGAAATTCATCTCATAGATTGTCAAAGCAATTCATCTTATATTATCCAACAAGAAATTATAAGTTCTAATAATTCAATTGTAAATTATTCTGACTATCTCGGGAATGGACATGACTATGGCATCGAAACCACTTCAAGCTCTATAAACGATGCCCACTCAACCATATCTGGATTAGGCCCTCTTAATGAGGACGAAAGTTATAGATTTCTAACGCAAGCTACATTTGGAGCTACTGAATCTATGGCCTCTGAACTATCCGATATAGGGTTCGAACAGTGGTTAGACTGGCAAACGAACATTTCGCACGAATCCTACTTCAATCACCTTTACTTTGTAATGAAGTATGATCAACCGAGTATCTTATATTGGACGAACTGGCATAGAACGTGGTGGCATAATATTCTAACGGGGGATAATTATTTAAGAGATCGCATGGCTTTTGCTTTGAGCCAGATTTTAGTAATATCTAGTAAAAGTTTCATTCTAAATTTTGGAGACGGACTTACTGAGTACTATGATATTCTTGCTGAAAATGCTTTTGGAAATTATAGAGATCTACTTTATGAGGTAACTCTGAATCCGATGATGGGATTCTATCTCAGTCATATGAACAATCCCAAAACGGATGTTTCTAAAAATCAGTTTCCTGATGAAAATTACGCAAGAGAAGTCTTACAGTTGTTTTCTATTGGACTCTACGAATTAAAGGTCGATGGAACACGTAAAAAAGATAATCAAGGCAATGATATTCCAACCTATACCAATTCAGATATTATAGAATATGCAAAGGTATTTACAGGATTAGGAACTGCAGGTCGGCCATTTGGCATGAAAGTCAACGGCGTTGCAAATAAGGATATCAAATCCTATATGACTAAGTCTATGATCATGCATGAAGAACATCATGAACAAGGACAAAAGAATTTATTGAGAGGTGATATTATTCCCGTGGGCCAAACAGGGATGGAAGATATCAATGACGCGATTGATAATATTTTCAATCATCCTAATGTCGGACCATTTATAGGAAGGCAACTTATACAACGTTTTGTAAAGTCAGATCCTACCCCGGACTATGTTAGAAGAGTAGCAGAGACATTCAATAATAATGGAAAAGGAATCCGAGGAGATTTAAAGGCCGTTATCAAAGCCGTTCTAATAGATGAAGAAGCTCGAGATTGTTCTTGGGTTTCGAATTCTGATCATGGAAAATTGAAAGAACCATTATTACGGTTCTCTCAATTGTATAAAGCTTTTGACATTCAAAGTACAACAGGCACTTTCTATTCTGAAGGATTAAGTATCGAAGAATCCACGGGACAAGGGCCATTGCGATCTCCGAGTGTTTTCAATTTTTATCAGACTAATTATAGCCCTCCAGGCATCCTGAGCGATGCATTACTGGATGCTCCAGAATTTCAAATTCTAAATTCATCTACATCGATAGGATATATAAATATGCTCGATTCTATTATCGTCCAAGGAATGCCTTTAGAATTAGAACAAGGAGTGAGCTCTTTGAATTTTACAACTGAGCTCACATTGGTGAATGATCACAATGCACTGGTGGAACATCTCAATACGAAACTTTGCAATGGCACGATGAAGGCCAAAACTAAAACAACAATTATAAATGCCTTAAATCAACTTACTTCAGGAGATGCCATGGAGAAAATCAAGATGGCAGTCTATCTAGCCACAAGTAGTCCAGAATATGTAATTCTAAAATAACATGAAGAAAGCTATAAATAGAAGAAAATTTCTGGGTCAAGCAAGTTGCGCCGCTATTGGTAGCACGACATTCTTGTCCTCTCTCTTCAATCTTCATAGTGTGAATGCAAGTGCTGGTTATCACAATACCAATGATTATAAGGCCCTCGTCTGCATCTTACTTGCTGGGGGGAATGATTCGTTTAACATGCTTGCCCCTAAGGGTAACTCTGAGTATGCTCAATATGCAACTGTGAGAAGTTCTCTTGCACTACCTCAAACAGATATTTTGTCTTTACAAGGAGGCCTTAACAATGGCAGAGAATTAGGTCTTCATCCTTCTTTAATTGAATTGCAGTCCATTTATAATCAAGATGATTTAGCCTTTGTTAGTAATGTAGGCTCTCTAGTAGAGCCTATTAATATCGGACAGTATACTTCTGGATCGGGCAAGCTTCCTTTGGGTTTGTTTTCACATGTAGATGAAATCGCCCATTGGCAGACTTCTACTCCTAACGAAAGAGGGAGATTAGGATGGGCAGGAAGAATGGCAGATATTCTATGTACCGTGAATAGCAATACGAATATTTCCATGAATCTATCGATGTCAGGAACAAATCTATTTCAAACTGGGAATACCATTTCTCCTTATACTTTGACTCAACAAGGAAGCATAGGAATGAATGGCTATAAGGCTGCTGGCATCTTCGATCAAATTAGAACATCCGCTATGGATAGTCTTTTAGCAGAACATTATAATAATTTATACGAAGTTACATATAGAGATATCTTAAAGGAGTCTCAGAATTCACACCTTATTTACGAAGAAGCGATTTCAAATATTTCTCCTATCAATACAGTATTTACAGAATCAAATAACCTCGCTTTAGACCTCAAGGTGGTCGCTCAAACGATAGCAGCTAGAAACGATCTCGGTATGTCTAGGCAAGTATTCTTTATAAATTATGGAGGTTGGGACCATCATGATGAAGTGCTCAATACTCAGTCAAAAATGTTGCGTACTGTCGACGAAGCCTTGGGGCAATTCTACGCTGCTACGCACGAACTTGGTGTTCAAGATGAAGTAACTACTTTTTCAATTTCTGATTTCGGTCGTACGCTTACTTCTAATGGTAACGGGTCCGATCATGCCTGGGGTGGAAATACATTCGTAATGGGTGGAGCGGTGAAAGGAGGAGAGATTTATGGTAAGTACCCAGACTTGAACCTTGGTAATCCGCTTGATGTGGGTAGAGGAAGATTGATCCCTACCATGGCATCTGATGAATACTTTGCCGAATTAGCCCTGTGGTTTGGAGTACCCAAAAGTGAATTGGATATGGTGCTCCCAAATATTCACTCTTTCTATCCATCTATTACTAATCTACCTCCTGTTGGGTTCTTATTAGATGCTGTCACCTAATACCCTCCATTTCCTTGTCAAAGGATATGCGAGAACAATTACAAAAATCAGGAATACACCAAAGTAAAATTCCCTTGTAAGATCATGATGTTCTTGAAGCAGTATGATCGCAAGTAAAATTCCGTAGACAGGCTCAAGGTTAATAATCAAATTAGACGCGAAAGCACTTAAATGTTCAAAAGCTTTAAGGTGCAAAATGAACGGAACTACAGTACATACCACTGCAAGAATGAGAAGTAAGACAACGTCTTCAGAATGAGGCATTAATTGAGCCGATTCAAAGAAAAACAAAGCTGGTGCACAAATGGTCAAGAAGGCCCATGCTGAACCCATCTCTATTATGGTTATTACCTGAGGGCTCGTGTCTTCGATATACTTTTTATTAAAAACGGCAAAAAGAGCTGCAAGGAAAGCAGCCAAAATACCTACCCAAAACCCAGGCATCATCTCCCAAGACATACCTTGAGTGGTAAGAATAATAGCTGGAATAATTACGATACCGAATCCCAAATCTATCCATTTGAATTTCTGCTTCGTAAACAAAGGCTCAATAAAAGCAGTAAATAAGGAGGCAGTGGACATACAGATCAAAGTGACCGAAGCATTGGCCATTTTAATCGCTCCATAAAAACATACCCAATGCAGCGCTACAATAACACCGATCCATATAAAGACCCTGCGCCTAGAAGCTGGAATCTTAGATATTCCTTTCAACATACCCGGAATGAGCAGCATAACCATTGTTGTGATAGCAACTCGCCACCAAACTAAAATGGGAGCAGAAAGATCTATCCATGCGCCTAGGATTGCAGTAAATCCCCAAAGAAAAACAGAAATATGTAGAAATAAATAGGAACGTTGAACAGGAGTTATCATCTCTTCATATTAAAGTTACTTTGCGACAAAAATGATTATTATATTCAGGAGAAACGGCATTTAAACATCGCAAAAGAAATCATTTAATTCAAAAAATTCACTCTTCTAAAAAAATGGCTTGAAGAGAACATACTGAAAATAGGGTAATCTATACTTGGAAGAAAAAAATTCTTGAGGATTCCTTGTTGAGGCTTATTCCGGAATGCAGAAATTGCATTAGTTTTGTGACTTAATTATAGTATCCGAATATGAATATATCTATTGGAGACAAAGCTCCCAGTTTTACTTTAAGAAATACAGAGAAAGCGGAAGTTAGCTTGTCCGATTTTAATGATAAGAATATATTAGTACTTTTCTTTCCTTTAGCATTTACAGGCGTTTGTACGACGGAGCTCTGCTCTATTAGAGATAACATCTCTAAGTATGAATCATTAGATGCTCAAGTACTTGCGATATCTGTAGACTCCTTGTTTACTCTGGAGCAGTTTAAGAAAGCACAAGGCTATAATTTCCCTCTCCTAAGTGACTTTAACAAAGAAGTATCTCGAGCATATGGTTCTCTTTATGAAGATTTTGTGTTAGGTATGAAAGGTGTGTCCAAGCGTTCTGCATTTCTTATAGACAAGAGTGGAACGGTTCAGTATGCGGAAGTTTTAGATGATGCTGGTCAACAGCCAAATTTTGATGCTATTGTTGAAAAATTGAATTCTTTATCTTAACCAAATACCATATGAAAGACCTATCAAACTCACTGTATGATAATCAAGAAGTGGAATTATTGGATGAAGTAGAATCAATTGATAAGTCTGAGCTCATCGTTTATAATGATGATCATAACACATTTGATTGGGTGATAAAATGCTTCATCGAAGTATGCAATCATACTTTTGAACAATCTGAGCAATTATCTTTGATCGTACATTATAAGGGCAAAGCAATTGTTAAGACCGGTCCGTTCCCAGAATTAAAGCCACTTAAAGACCAACTTACAGAACGTGGTCTTTCGGCTGTTATTGAATCATACAAAGAGAAACATTAGGCAAGTTGCCTCTTTCTCTTCCTAACTAATATTCATTGTACTTTCCACATCCACTGACCGCTCCAGAGGATGAGCCACTTGCTATGGGTGGAGACCTGAGTACAGAAAGGCTCATTTTGGCATATCAACATGGTATCTTCCCTTGGTATAATGAAGGGCCTATCTTATGGTGGTTTACACATCCGCGTCCAGTAATTACTTCAGAGACCTTAAAGGTTTCAAAAAGCATGAAACAGTTAATGCGCTCAACTTCCTGGAAGATGACGATCAATCATTCATTCGAAGAGGTAATATATCACTGCGCTATCGTCTATCGCGATGGCCAATTTGGTACTTGGATAACAGAAGATATAATCGAATCTTATAGCTTACTGCATCGTCTCGGAATCGCACATAGTGTTGAAGTCTGGGAAAACGATAAGCTCATTGGAGGTCTTTACGGAGTGTTGATAGGTGAGATCTTCTTTGGTGAATCTATGTTTGCCTATAAATCCAATGCATCCAAGTTTGGGTTTTTACAATTCTCGCAACACTTGTTCTCGAAAGGCTGCAAACTAATAGATTGCCAGCAAGACACGCCACATATGCGCAAGTTGGGTACTAAATTATGGTCTAAAGAAAATTTCTGGCATGCAATCCAATCCAATCTTATTGCGGATACAATTGTCATCCAATAGGTCATGTCTGATCTGAGAGCCGCTGTAGTAAATGAAGTCTGCCACTTAAGTATCTCAACATTCACAATTAAGAGAAGTCTAAAGCTAACAATGCGAGTTGATTATAATCTAAATGATGTTACTTTGCATCGGCTAAATCTAAACCATGTATCCTAATCTTTCCTATCTATTCCACGATCTATTTGGAACTGCCAGAGACAACGGTCTATCCATAATACAGATGTTTGGCTTCTTTTTAGGCGCAACATTTTTTGTGTCTGCATATGTAGTCTATAGAGAATTACAACGCAAAGAGCGTGAAGGCCTCCTACAGGGTGTGAAAGTAAAAGAGATCATTGGAGGTGGTCCTAATATTGGCGAATTGATCTCAAGTGGATTATTTGGTTTTGTAGTAGGTATGAAATTCCCAGGCATCCTTACAGATTTCGATACTTTTAAAGACGATGCAGCTGGATATATTTTCTCCACCCAAGGGAATGTAGCAATCGGCATACTCGGGGCGATAGCCTTTGCGGGATATACTTATTGGGATGTGAATCGTAAGAAGCTTGACAAGCCCAAGGAAGCCACAAAAATGTTGATGCCTTCACAACGTATCGGGGATATAACAGTTATAGCTGCCATATTTGGGATTCTTGGCGGAAGGCTATTCTCGATATTAGAAAATCTTGATTCCTTCTGGAGAGATCCTATCGGCCAACTAACTTCTGGTAGCGGACTAACAGTATATGGAGGTATTATCCTTGCCTTTGCAGCGGTGTATTATTATGTCAATAAACATGGTATCCGTCCGATTCATGTGATGGATATATTTGGACCCGTGTTGACACTCGGATACGCAATTGGCAGGATCGGATGCCAGATTTCTGGAGATGGGGACTGGGGAATAGAAAACACAGCTGTGAAACCAAGCTGGTTTGTGTTTCCAGATTGGGCATGGGCTTATGATTATCCTCACAATGTCTTAAATGAAGGGCAGAAATTGGCAGACTGCGTGGACAAATATTGCAGCCATTTAGTGCCTGCGGTATTCCCAACCCCTTTATATGAGATCATTGCCAGCCTACTGATATTTGGAATCTTATGGATCCTCCGAAAGCGGATTCGACTAACGGGAGTTATCTTTTTCCTTTATGCGATCCTCATGAGTATAGAGCGTTTCTTTATTGAGTTTATCCGAGTAAATCCGAGATATGATTTCTTAGGAATGCAACTCTCACAAGCGCAATTGATTTCTATAGGAATGTTCTTCGTAGGAATTATAGGACTTATCTATTGGTGGCGAAAACAAGAGGTTCAACCTCCGTTTTCACCTTCATAGAATTACTCTTAAAAGCGGGTTACATTACCGCTTCTATAATTCGCTTAGTCGTCTCCCAATCTCCCATTGTATAAAAGTGCAGACATGGAACACCTTTGGCTTTTAGTTCTTTACATTGTTCTATAGCCCATTCTATACCAACCTCTTTGATGTCAGCACTTGTTTTTGCCTTTGCAACGGCCTTTACTAAGGGTTCTGGTAGATTCAAGAAAAACCTACGTGGTATAGAATTCAATTGATACCGCTTTGTCAAAGGTTTCAAGCCCGGTATTATAGGTACATCGATTCCAGTCGCTCGGCACTTATCCACATATTCGAAGTACTTTGTGTTATCGAAAAACATCTGTGTGACGATATAATCAGCTCCCGCTTTTATCTTCTTTTTTGTAAAATGTAGATCCGATTCGAAATTAGGAGACTCATAATGTTTCTCAGGATACCCAGCTATTCCAATGCAGAATTCCGTAGGCGCTCCATTGGCAATTCCTTTATCCAAATAATTTCCTTCATTCATCGTCTGAACCTGTTCTACCAGATCCAATGCAAAATGATGCCCTTCCTTTTCAGGAATAAATTTGTCTTCGAATCTTCTTGCATCTCCACGCAAGGCCAATACATTATTGATATTTAGGAAATTGAGATCTATCAAGGCATTCTCTGTATCTTCCTTTGTAAATCCCCCACAGAGGAGATGAGGGACTGCATCAATCCCATATCTATGCATGATAGCCGCACATATACCAACAGTCCCAGGCCTTTTGCGTATTGCTGCCTTCTCAAAGTATCCACTATCTCTTCGATTATAGACAAACTCCTCTCGATGATATGTTACATCCACGAATGGAGGTTTGAATTCCATAAGCGGATCCAATGTGTCAAATATGGCTTGCATACTTCCTCCCTTGAGCGGTGGAAGGACCTCGAAGGATACGAGTGTTTCGCCCTTAGACTTTTCAATATATTCTGTTACTTTCAAAATTATGCTTCTTTAATGGATTTTGCATTTCTCAATAGGAGAAATACTTTCAATTCATAGGTGATCCAAAAGCAATAAATAGTCATGAATGAATAGCTATTAATGCTTAGGCCTATTGAAATTTGGATTAGAAGAAATGTATAGATGAAATCATCGATGTGTTTTTGATTTTAATAAATCCGTATCGTTTAACCACCGTGGCATCGCTGCTCGGTTGGTGCATATATATGCTTCTTGATACTATTGAGCCGCAAATATAAAGCAAAGAATTACAATTGAAAGAATTCCAGGCCTGTGTACATGGCCGTCAATCTGGCTAATCAAAATTGATTATTCCCGAAATTCTATACGCTAACCCACGTCCTCTACCTGAATGTCTTCATCAATCGGGGCACCAGAACCTACGTAATCATTGGTCACAAAATTACACCAGTAGCAGGAGTCTTCTCCACATCCTTTCTCAAACTTGTGACTTTGAATCCCTTCCCAAGCTTTTATTATCTGCCCTCCGACGACCTCTATGTGATCAGGAGAGACAACAAAGTCCTGACGTGTGAAGGCACCTGTCTTGCTGTCTGGCTCTATAAAGTCCATTGTTCCTCTGATCATATTCCACCCTCGCCTACGATCGCTATCACATAAGATCTTATAGAATACAATCTGCCGCCAATAGTCCCCTCCTTCGGGTCTTCGAGCGCTAGGAGTATATAGCTTGGGCTTATTCTTTGAGCTCATTGGATTACCTGTTTTATAGTCAGTCACCTCTATATAATCTTTATGAATAGTAACGCGATCCAGTACTCCTTTGATCGGGATACCTTGGTACTCTACATCATTGATTTTGGCTTCTAAGTCATAGCTCACTCCTTCTGTGGTCTTCGTAAGGTAGTGATCGTAGTAGGCACTAAGCACCTTGCCTCCGTGCGCAGACATATCCTTGAATTCATCTTGTGTGAAGTGCGACTTATGTCGAGTCATCCCCTTTATAAATCCAGTATCCAAGTCCTTATAGCATGGAGATCTCCCTTCATTTAACTCCTTGTAGTACCGCTCCAGCGCATAGTGTGCGGCATTGCCATATCCCATGTACTTCGTCCTGGACATGGGTACCTGAAGGATGGTCTCAAAATAAAATGTGATGGGACAACTGAGGTATTTATTAAGGTGTGTCACACTTAATTTATAGCCTTCGAGGCGTTTCTGGATAAGTTCGTGGTCTATCAGATTGGCTATCTTATCTGTCTGCTTCAATATGTGAAACTGGAAATCATTGACGGCATCCTCCCCTACTATTTGAGGAGTCACAACAAGCTCACTTGCCAGTCGTATTTCATCAACAAACTGACTGGGTCCGAGATCCTTTCCGTCTTCCTTCCGAAGGCTATAGGATATATCAAGAGCTTGCTCCGACCTGGTCATAGCGACATACATCAGTCTCCGTTCATCCTCCTCATTAGTCGCGATATCTCCCTTCATAGCAGGTGGATATGTGAACTTTCCCATTCCGCCACGTTTTCTATCCCATATATCTTTGGTAGAGCCGATAACAATTACTTGTTCGTATTCGAGACCTTTTGCCGAATGTGCAGTAGTGAAATGAACCCCATTGGCATTCTGCACCACCTTGTTGACCGCGAGTGGGATTCCATTCTCTGTCATGCTATCCAACATATCTAGGAGTTCTTGGAGGGATAAGTCAGGCTTCTTGGCGGATTCATTCTTGATCAAGTCAAAATATGTCCCAAGTACTTGCAGTAACCATGTCTTATCGGTATGTCTGAGTACGTAAGATAAAATGTCACCTTCGTTGATGATCTGTTGAAACAGCCCCTGCAAGGTCAGATCATTTATAGATCCTAGCCACTTTTCCAATTTGGATGCAAATATCTTTATTGATTCGCGATTCTTCAAGTCTACCTTAGGGTGCTTGTCAAGGTCAGTCATAAGCACATCCAGTGATGTCGCCTCTTGCGATGCCTCACTATTGTGGATACTGGTCCTACTTCGATTGTACCAAACCAACTTGTATATATCAGACGGAATAATATCAAAAAAGGTGAAATGCATCATCTCAATCAATGACCGGTCTGTATATCCTCGGACCATGTAGATATCGTTAAGGTATCTAAGTATCAGGGTAATATTCTGTATCAATGGGAGATTGAGGACATCAACCTTCTTTCGGATGTTGAGCGGTACTCCTTTCTTCTCCAATACTTCTACGAGCTTCTCTATCTGCTTATGATTACGATATAAGATAGCCAACTTACCCAAGTCCTCCCCGCGTTCGTGCATCTGTAATATCTGCAGTGCGATATGTGCTTGTTCTTGGACATTATTGGCATACGATCGGAGCGTCACTGGTCTAGCTATATTCCTATTGTCTCCCTTCGCCACCAAGTCTTTATCAAGATTGAAGTCTGGCATCTTCACGATCCTTTCCTCGTTGAAATCAATGAGGCCCATAGAAGCATCCAAGATTAGTTGACTGGACCGATAGTTTTGCTTTAAGACAACTGGCTTGGGTTCATACTGTTTTTTAAAATCTGTGATATTATCAAGGTTGGCTCCTTGAAATTTATAGATCGCTTGATCATCATCACCTACGACAAATATATTCGGCTTCTCCTCCCAGAAACTAACAAGCAAGTCCAATATTTGCTTCTGCGCACCATTGGTATCTTGGAATTCATCCACCAAGAAGTAATGGTACCGCTCTTGATACTCCGACAATAGATCTGGACTCTCTGTCAAGGCTCGAATCACCCATAGAATCATGTCATCATAGTCATATCGCCCACTTGAAATCATCCGCTCTTGATATCCATCAAACAAAGAAGCTCCCGCCTTCAACTCCAGCATGCGGCGCAATTTTTCATCGTAGTCTTTCTGCTTAAAGTCCCCTTTGGCATAGCCTTTTCCATTTCGCTTGTAGTACATATCTTTATCGTCCAGCAGATCTACCAAATACTGATCAGCAGCCTGATGTACATCATATGCGGAGTAATGCTCCTTCTTCATCAAGACAAATAGATTCTTCAGTCTACGGGTGTCATGACTGGTTAGAGACTTTAATTTCTTGAGTATGTGGTCATCATCCAGATCAACAAGGATCTCTTGAAATAGCTCTACTTCCTCCAGATCAGTGATCTGCTCCAACTGTCTATAATTGCCAAAATATCCCAAATGTTCTTGTATCACTTGATTGCAAAACCCATGAAAAGTGTGAATATTAACTCTATGGCCATCCGGACCTATAATATCAACAAGACGCTTACGCATCGCCACAGATGCTGCTTCGGTATAAGTAAGGCATAAAATATTATGTGCTTGAGCATCTGTTTCCCGCAGTATTTTGCCTATTCGCACAGCTAAGATCTGTGTCTTACCTGTCCCTGGTCCTGCTATTACCATCACAGGACCATCAATAACATCTACAGCAGAACGTTGTTCGACATTCAGCTTGTCGTATGCTATGGAAAATGATTTTATAAATCGTTCTCGCAATCTCTGATTCGCATTCATAATATCTATTTATAATATAAATTTAAGACCTCCAGTGCAATAGATCTGCACGAAGACTTACTTGGACAACACTATTTTCTTGAACCGAATATCTTACTTCCTATCCGAACCATATTTGCTCCTTCTTTTATAGCCAATTCGTAATCACCAGACATTCCCATAGATAGCGTTTGAAAGCTTGATTCTAATTGAGAATATGATTCTACACATTCTAATTGAAATGTTTTTAATCCTCTAAATTCCGATCGAACCTGTTCCAAATTATCTGTAAACGTAGCCATACCCATAAAACCTAGAAGTTCAATATTCGAAAAAGAACCTGTTACTATCAGGTCAATAACTCTATTTACTTCTTGATGCGACATTCCAGTCTTAGAATCTTCTTGAGCGATTTTAACTTGTAATAGGACTGAGATTACTCTTTCGAATCTCGCTGCTTGTTTGTTTATTGTCTCTAATAACTCTATAGAATCTACGCTATGAATTAAAGAGACAAAAGGAGCGATGTACTTTACCTTATTCTTTTGTAGTCTACCGATCTGGTGCCATCGAATATCCTTCGGGAGGAGTTCATGTTTCTCCACCATTTCTTGGACCCGATTTTCTCCAAAGTCTTTAACTCCTTGATTATAAATTTCTAAAATCGCTTTTATAGGTTTCGTTTTAGAAACAGCTACTAATTCAACACTTTTTTTTTTAAATCTTGGATAAGTGAAGTACTAATTATATTCTCTCCTGTCATCTCTACAGGAGCAGCCACACCCATCAGCCCCAGTAGTGTTGGAGCGATATCCGAAAGTTTCCCATCTGAGATTGATTTATCAGATGCATTATTTGAAACATAAATTACGGGAACAGGATTAGTAGTATGTGCTGTATTAGGAGATCCATCTGCATTAATCATATAATCAGAATTCCCATGATCGGCGATAATTATAATTTCATAATCATGTGATAAAGCAGTTTCGGTTAATTCTTTTAAACATTCATCAACTACTTCACAAGCTTTCATCGCGGCATTAAAATCCCCAGTATGCCCTACCATATCTGCATTGGCATAATTTAAACAAATAAAATCTGGTGCATTGTTTTTAATGCGCTCTGTGATAGCAGAAGTAATTTCTCCAGCACTCATCTCTGGCGACAAGTCATATGTAGCTACTTTTGGAGAGGGACAAAGTAAGCGATCTTCTCCTTTGAATTCTGCTTCCCTTCCTCCGTTCAAGAAAAATGTAACATGTGGGTATTTTTCAGTTTCCGCGATTCTTACTTGCCTTAATCCCCCATCTTGGATCACCTCGCCTATAGTATTCACAATCGCATCTTTATCATATACGACATGAATATTAGTGTAACTCTTGTTGTAATTTACCATAGTAACAAAGTACAATGGAAGGGTATGCATTCCAAAATCTTCTTTATCTTCCTGGGTCAATACACGTGTAATTTGACGAGGTCGATCTGTTCTAAAATTAAAAAACAACACAACATCATCTTCCTTAATTAACCCTTCCTTATCAAGGACGATTGGATCTACAAATTCATCTGTTTGCCCAGCATCATAGGCAGCTTGCAGAGATGCTGTAAGATTCGTGGAATAGGTTCCTATCCCCTTGACCATAAGGTCATAAGCCTTTTTAATGCGCTCCCATCGTTCATCCCGATCCATGGCATAATACCTTCCGATTACAGTAGCTATCTTAGCAGTTGTCCCTTGAGTGTGATCTTCGATTTCCTTAAGATATTTGATCCCTCCTTTAGGGTCGGTATCCCTACCATCTGTAAATGCGTGAATCTTCACAGTATCAACACCTGCATCATCTAATAACGTTACTAAGGCCTTCAGGTGTTCTACATGCGAATGTACTCCTCCGTCAGAGACCAATCCCATAAGATGTAAGGTTTTGTTCTGCGTCTTAGCATAGGAAATTGCCTCTTTTATTGCTGTTGTATCCTTTAGAGAATCATCTTGTATTGCTTTATTTATTCGAGCCAACTCTTGGTATACGATTCTTCCAGCCCCTATATTGAGGTGTCCCACTTCACTATTGCCCATTTGGCCCTCTGGTAATCCTACTTCCATTCCATAAGTTACGAGAGAGGCATTAGGGTAGTCGCTCATAAGACTATCAAAGTAGGGTGTATTTGCGTTTGCTACGGCATCGGCTTCTGGTACTTGGCCGAGACCCCATCCGTCTAAAATGACTAAGAGTGACTTTTTAGTTTTTCTCATTTTTCTCTATTTCTATGATGACAGCGACGAAGATAGGACTTACACTTATAGTCATAGTTAAGAGGGAGTCACAAGTTTGAACTTGCATACTATTTCAAAATAACGTGGTAAGTCATTAGTATACATTTGTATTTGAATATCACTAAGATCATGATAAGAAAGAAAATACTGATTTCAGACAAAGTACACCCACTCTTGGTTGATGGTTTGCGTAGCGAAGGAGTGAATGTTGACTATCATCCGAAGATGCCATACGCAGATGTCAAGGACATCATCGGTAATTATCAAGGTGTCATCGTAAATAGTAAAATCATTTGTGATGCATCATTCATCGATCAAGCTTCACATCTGGACTTTATAGGTCGGTTAGGTTCTGGGTTGGACATCATAGACCTGCCATATGCCGCTCAGCAAGGAATCAAGGTAATCAGCTCACCAGAGGGCAATGCCAATGCGGTTGCAGAACATGCCATGGGGATGCTCTTGTCACTAATGCATAATTTGGGTAATTCCCATGATGATGTGCGCAATATGGCATGGAATCGAGAACCCAATAGAGGGGAAGAACTGAAAGGGAAAACGATCGGAATTATAGGTTTCGGACATACAGGTGCAGCTTTCGCTAAAAAACTATCCTCATTTGAAGTAACTATTCTCGCATATGATAAATACAAGAAGGGCCTAAATGTCGATGCGCCAGATGTAGAAGAGGTCTCTTTGACAGCATTAAAAGAGAGATCTGATGTTATATCCATCCATCTCCCACTTACTCAGGAAACAAATGGCTGGATAAATAACAAATGGTTAGAGTCATGTAAGTCACAGTCCATCTTTATTAATACTTCAAGAGGAGGAATCGTCAATTCTCCTGATTTACTATCGCATTTAGAATCTGGTCACCTTAAAGGTGTCTGTTTGGATGTATTGGAAAATGAAGTTCCTTCAAGCTGGACAGGTGGTCTAAAGCAAACATATCTTTCTCTTTTGGACCGTAAGGATGTCTTAATAACGCCTCATATCGCAGGTTGGACACATAAATCTTTAGCGCTTATCGCCTCTGTTTTACTAAGGAAGATTAGCTCCTTTTACAAGAAATGAAGCATTATTGAAGCGTTAAAAGTTGAGTTCAATAGATACTTTGATAAGAATAGCATAATTTTGATGTTTTCAGAGGACGTCTTAGAGCAATCTAAGTGCGTCCTTTGTTTTGAGACTGCCACGAGTAGGTAGTCCTCCCCTTGAGTAATAAAATTAAAGAGCCATGAGTAAAAAATCATACCTCACACAAGAGGGCTACGACAAGATAATTACAGAGCTAGATGACTTAAGGACAAGGGGAAGACAGGAGGCGGCAGCGGCCATCGCTGAAGCGAGAGAGAAAGGTGATTTGAAGGAAAATGCGGAGTACGATGCCGCCAAGAATGCCCAAGGCATGCTCGAAATGAAAATCAATGATCTCGAGAAAGGAATCGCTAATGCGCAAATCCTTGATGCTACACAAGTAGATACTTCTCTCGTATCAATATTGTGTAAAGTAACAATCAAGAATCTCAAGGTTAATCGCGAGATACAATATCAAATCGTCTCTGAAGGAGAGGCCAACCTTAAGGAGAAAAAACTATCTGCTGATTCACCTATTGGAGGAGGATTAATGGGAAAGAAGATCGGTGAAATAGCTGAAATACAGACTCCTGCGGGATTGATGAAATTTGAAATCCTGGATATATCAATATAATTATGCTCAGTATCTTTAGTAAAATTATAGCTGGTGAGATTCCATGTCATAAAGTAGCAGAATCAGAGGAGTACTTTGCTTTTCTGGATATTCGTCCACTTCAAGAAGGCCACACTTTAGTTGTCCCTAAGCTTGAAGTAGATCGTCTTTTTGATCTCGAAGAAGATACCTATTCTGGATTATTTCGCTTTACAAAACAAATCGCTGCCGCTATTAAAAAGGCGTATCCATGTGATCGAGTTGGAATGGCCGTTATAGGTCTCGAAGTGCCCCATGCGCATATTCACTTGATTCCTATTAATGCGATGTCAGACATGGACTTTGCTAATCCGAAAATCTCTCTGTCACCAGCGGAGTTAGCAGATAGTGCGGCAAAAATTGGGGCATTTGTGTAAAACATAGGCCAAACTAATAAGCGTTAAAAAGCCTCGATTTCAACATTGAAACCGAGGCTTTTTAATATTCATATTAGTGCTGGCTTAATCTACCGCAACTAATTTCTTTTCTTCTTCGTAATTGCCTTCCTCGAACTTCTTACCGTTCCATCTGCCTAACCACTCACAAGCCTCATTATACGTTTTTAAGTATGCAGCATACGACAACAAAGCTTTCTCTTTGTCCATTCTCTTGATGGTAATCTCGTTGTTGTATCCCTTTTTGATATTGAAGTAATACACTCCCTTACCATATTCAAACTTTTTCTTACTACGTCTAGACATATCGTTGCTATTTATATATTAAACATTGTTTTTCAGCACTTTGCGCATTTATTGAATTGATTCCAGATACATTTGCTTAAACTATACAGTATTGCCCTTTCACCAAATATGGGTGAGAATTCGAGCGAAGAAAGCTT
>JBLIDB010000098.1:0-17210 GCA_047634015.1 Saprospiraceae bacterium | reverse complement strand
TAGAAAACATTGGGGAATAGAGAACAAATTACATTGGCATTTAGATGTTACATTTAAAGAAGATCAAAGTAGGATACGTACTGAAAATGCTCCAATAAATATGAATATCCTAAGAAAGATTGTACTACAAAAAATCAAGAAAATGACAGACAAAAGCAGTTTGAAAAAACGAAGATTCCGAGCATCATTAAATGTTCAATATCTTCTAAATATATTGATAGCATAGTTTTGGTGCGTTTGCCCTAACCCCAAGGGTCTAATGATGGTTATTAGACTTCCTAACATAAGGAGTACCGCAATTCCAATAAAAGGGTTGGCTTAAGATTGTATTTTCTGAAGGAAGATGTAAAAACTGTATTCCAAGCGACGAATAGGTTTATTGTCTATTCAATCTTATGGAGCATTGGGATTAGTTTTTGATCAATATCTTCTTCGCTCAGACATCTATTTCCGCGAGCACAGTGATAAGAAGCTAAATATTCTTGCTCGGGTTGATTATTTGTAGGAATAAGAATTGCCTTCCGGTTTAAGGCTTCTAAATCCATAATGGTACTATAGCCAGAACGGCAGATTATTATTTTGGTTCTGGACATGAT
Organism: Saprospiraceae bacterium; assembly: GCA_047634015.1. GTDB lineage: Bacteria > Bacteroidota > Bacteroidia > Chitinophagales > Saprospiraceae > JAJRXG01. The sequence continues at coordinate 16,614 of JBLIDB010000098.1, read as the reverse complement.
ATTCGTAACTTTCTTGTGATCTGCCAGATGAACTATGGTTTTGAATATTGTGGATTGAGCAATAGTATTTGATAATGGACGATTACTTCCTCTAATTAGAACAAGTTTACTCTCTTTGAAATTTTCTAATACTTTGGCCAGCTTCAATTCTAAATTGGTGCGACTCGGTTCTGGTCCTGATAATATAACTGCGATATCAATGTCTTTTTCAGCTTGAGAGGCCGTACCATCCATCATCGAAAGCGGACCAATATATTTTGAACCTTTTAACTTAGTAGAATTAGAGAGTTCGCCAGATAAGGACATTCTAGATATGGCATAATCTGGAACCCATACTTCATCGTATATATTTAATAATCGACGATTTAGAAAAGAGGAAAGGGTAGCAAATACAGGGTTTGGATGTGGGATCTGAATTTGATGCGCAATAACAACGCTTCGACATCTTTTATTTCGTGTTCCAAATCTGTGATCTGCAATAATAAGGTCGTATTTGTGCTTTTTAACTAATGCATGTACAATACGATTTTCAACACGAATTGACTTTAATATCTGTGGGGTAGAAATGAAGATGTTTAGCCACATCATTTTAAATCGATAGTTGACATTGTATGAGGGGAGCACATGAAAATCAAAACGGGGATAAGTCCTTTTTAGCCATGTTAGAGCCAAACCACTTGAGGCGATATGAATTTCGTTATCTCTTTTTAGTGCTTCTATTAGGACCGATGATCTTGTAGCATGACCTAATCCCCAATCCAAAGGGGCAATTAGGATTTTTTTCCCTTTTAGGTTTTTTAAGAACGAGAGGTTATTCACAGAAGCGAAAATAGGGGAAACCCACGGTTAAGTAAATAAAAAACGCCCTTCGACTAAAAGCCGAGGGCGTCTCAAAACAAAACGAAAAACCAACTTAAACTTATAACGATACGAGCTTTGTACAGCTTGCCCATACAAACCTCTTCAATCGCACTCAATTTTTTTTAACAACTGATTTATATACCAATTCTCAATTTAATAGGAATGGTCTTTTTCTTCCCATTTCTATTGATATTAACAGTGACGGTATCTCCTACTTTTACCCACTTTATAGCCTCGCGCAACTCATCGCTATTAGCCACACTTCGGCCTTCTACTCCCGTGATTACATCGCCTAATTCCATTCCACTATATTTCGCTGAGCTATACTTTCTCTGGTCAAAACCAGTAACAAGTACACCAGAATCTGTTTTAATTTTTATGCCTTGTTCTTTAGCTCTTTCTTTAAGATCATTATTGATATCAGCGATACTGATCCCCAACATAGCACGTTGGACATCTCCACCTACTTCGAGGATTTCATTCACTACTCTTTTTACTAGATTGCCAGGAATAGCAAACGAATAACCGGCATAGACTCCCGTAGGGGATGATATAGCAGTGTTAATTCCTACTAATTCTCCTTTGGTATTTACGAGTGCTCCTCCACTATTACCGGGATTAACAACAGCATCGGTTTGTATAAATTCTTCGATTGCTTTTTGTTCTCCTATAATATCCAAGTCCCTACCTATTGCACTAACAATCCCGGCGGTAACTGTAGATGTTAGATTAAATGGATTTCCTACTGCAACGACCCATTCTCCAACTTTGACTTGATCAGAATCAGCAAATTTTAAAGAAGGAAGATGATCGATACTTCTTGCTTCTTTCAATCTTATAACTGCTAAATCTGTACTTGGGTCTGTTCCAATTTTTTCTGCAGCATATTTGCGTCCATCATGTAACGTAACGGATAATATATCTGCGAACCCTACGACATGATTATTTGTAACAATGGTTCCTTGATCATCTAAAATAACGCCTGAACCTGTGCCTGCTTGTGGCCTTTCCCCCTGTTGCCTTCTATATCCCCAGAATTGCTCGAACGGATCGTAGTTTCTACGTTTCCCTTGCTTGTATTCTGCATACTCGTTGTTTTCTGCTGTAATATGCACTACAGCAGGATTGGCCACTTCAGCTGCTATGACGAAGTTATTGGGAACATCAATAGAAGTAGAATTACTTACTTGATGTGTAAAGTTGGATTTAGCAGGATTTTGTTCGTAGATGACGGTATCCTTATCAAACATCTTGAAAGCACCGAATGCTATTGATCCGCCGATTATTCCTGCAAGGATCAGTTGGATTGTAGATTTCATTTTGATCAGTTTTTCAATGTATGAGAAGTTAGAAAGTAACGAGCTTTAATTCACGGATGTTCTGTGTTTAAATTGGATTAACAGTCCTTTAACGCTGTTACAGAATTTTATCTATTTCGCGAGCGAGGTTTCTGTCTTTATCCGTGACTATGTTCCCTTTGTCATGAGTCGTTAGATCTATGGATACCTTATTATATACATTAGACCAATTAGGGTGATGATTATGTTTCTCAGCAAGAAATGCCACTCTTGTCATAAACGCAAAAGCAGACACAAAATCATGGAATTCAAAAGTTCTGGAAAGCTTATTATCTATTTCTTGCCACATCTTCTGTAGGTTTGGTGGTGAAGGGATTTAAATACAATTAGTTAACTCATTTACATTTTATAGTATATCCATACTTTAGCTTTCTCTCGATATATAACTATGACTATGTATCTCAAAAAGAGCCTTATATTGATATCCAAGCAAACGCAACTCATTTTAACACTTGCTTCTTAGTCTCTTCTTTATAACGTTCCAAAGTCGAATTTGATTTGAAAAATATCTCAGACATAGATTGTTCCATCATCATACCGCACTATAACCAAGCATATTTTCTACAAAAGTGCCTGAAGGCGCTACCCCAACAAGATTTTCAAGGAAACACAGAAGTAATAGTTATCGACAATGGAAGCGCCGATTTCAATATTCAAAAATGGCAAAAGGATCATCCCAAAGTACTTTGGTTGAGGAACAATGAAAAGAAAAACCCTTACACATCAAGAAATCTGGGAGCGAAACATGCAAAAGGGAAATACTTGGCATTTATAGATGCCAAGAGTTATCCGACATCTTCTTGGCTTAGGAACATGATCACGATGCGCAATGAGGAACATCCTATAATTGCAGGGCGATATAAACTGTACTATAATAGTGATGCCCTTAAAGATAAAGTCTATGGGATGCTCTATCTCAATAACGAAAAGAATGTCAGAAAAGGATATGGAATAACCACAGGAAACCTGCTTGTGGATCGAAAATATTTTCAGAATGTAGGTCCTTTCAATGACGAATTGAACTCAGGAAATGATATCGAATGGTCATTACGGGCATTGAAATTCGGACACAAAATTGAATATGCTCAGGAGGCCATCATTAGTTACCCAGCACAATCTTGGGAAGAATTAACGAAGAGTGTAAATAAGTATGCCCATGGGGTAGCAAGGATTGATCGAAAGGGGAAGTGGGCTATTGGTTCATTTCTTCCACTACGCCGATCTACTTTTAATGACCACCTTACCCACAGGTCTCTAAACCACTTAAGTGCATGTGATAGGGCTATGCTATTCATTCTCATCTGGCTTATGAAAGTTAAATTCGCTGTTGCGCTTTCTAAATCAAGAAAGAAATTAGAGCCCCTTAGCCTTAATAGTTCTAAATAATAATTCCATGACCACATAGTGGTCCTTATAGGGATTAGTCTATAAAGCTTTTTATCTTTGTGGAGATTTCCAAAAATTGGTTTAGAATGCAAGTTTTTCGCCTTAGAATACCGCTTACTTTTTCTCTAATAATCACCTTTTTAAGTACGATCTCATTATCGGCTCAAAGCACCCAAGGTAACGGCAATTTATATGCTGTTGCACTTCTTGTTATAGTAGGTGCATTGATATTGGTAAGTGCTGTACTTCTGTTGAGTGAGAGCTTTCTTGCCATAGAGGGCAAGAAAGCAGGAGTAAAAACTCCAACAAGCAATTTATGGTCTGCAGGTCCTCCAAAGTATGCAGCAGGAGCGTCTGTTGTGAACTTAAGTAAAGGGCATGATATCCTCCTTAAGGGTGCAGCGGATAAAACAATTTCCAATATCGGCACACGATTTTCTATGCGTCCCGGAGATTTCCGAGGATTGCCGCCTATCCCAAAAGTAATTGTTGAGGTTGGAGATGAGGTAAAAGCTGGAGATGTCTTATTTCACGCTAAGAAAGATACAACGGTCAAATATGTCTCACCAGTGAGTGGTGAAGTGGTCGAAATACGCCGTGGAGAAAAAAGGGCAATTTCAGATATTATTATTTTAGCTGATAAGGAAATCAAGCACAAGCAATTTGATCCACCAAGTATAGCAGAAGGCAGTAGAGCAGAGATTGTAGACTTCTTATGTGAAACAGGAGCTTGGACTTTATTCAACGAAAGACCATATGACTTGCTGCCATCAGTAGATAGTCTCCCTAAAAATATATTTATAAGCACATTTGATTCTGCACCACTTGCACCTGACCTCAATTATGTAGTTAAAGGCAAGGAGGAAGCATTTCAAAAAGGACTTGATACATTAGATCGACTCACAGAAGGGGCAGTTTGCCTTGGCTTAGATGCGAGAGGGGAAACGGCACCTCATGAAGCATTTACAAATGCACAGAGAGTAGAAAAGACATATTTCGGTGGAGCGCATCCAAGTGGAAATGTTGGAGTACAAATGCATCATACACATCCGATAAATACTGGTGATAAAGTATGGACATTGACTGTTCAGGAAGTTATTACTTTAGGTCAGTTGATGTATAAAGGAATATGGGATGCGAGCCGAGTAGTAGCAATAACTGGAGGGCAAGTTTCGAAACCTCAATATGCAAATACATATGTAGGTGCTCAAATAGGAGAATTACTCCACAACAACCTTTCGGATATAAAATTGCGGATGATTGATGGAGATGTACTCTCTGGAAAGCATGTTCATAATGATGAGTTCTTGAGCTATCGTTCAGATCAACTCACGGTGATCGAAGAAGGTGACTATTTTGAAATGTTTGGATGGTTGCTTCCACTGAAGCCACGACCTACAATATCTAAGACCTTTCCGAATGCATTGTTCAAAACATTGAAATTCGATGGTGATACTAATACGCATGGAGAGCAAAGAGCATTTGTAGTTACGGGTCAATATGAGCAAGTACTACCGATGGATATATATCCACAACATCTGATGAAAGCCATCATGGTAGGGGACATAGAACAAATGGAAGGTTATGGTATCAATGAATTAAGCGAAGAGGATGTCGCTCTCTGCGAATTCACATGTACTTCTAAGCAACCATTGCAAAGCATATTGAGAGATGGTCTCGATATGTTAAGAGAACAAGGATAATAATTACATAAGATCATATAAATCAAGCAGCGAATAAGATGGGATTGCTCGAGAGTTTACAAAAAATAGAACCGGACAAGAAGAAGAATCCGGTGGTGCATACGTTATACGATGCGGTTTTTACCTTTCTTTTTACGCCTAATAAAACCGCTAAAGGCGGTACCCATATCAAAGACGGTATGGACCTTAAGCGTACAATGGTCTACGTTGTCTTGGCGATGCAATTGTGCTATGTGTTTGGAACATATAACATAGGACATCAGCACTTTACCGCGATGGGTCAGTACTTAGGATTCATGGAAGGATTCCACCTTAAGTTGTTTTATGGCTTAATCAAATTACTTCCTTTGTTCATAGTCGCTAATGTTGTGGGACTGGGGATAGAGATTTGGTACGCCGCCAAGCGCGGTCACGCTGTAGAGGAGGGCTACTTGGTAACAGGAGCTTTGATTCCGCTGATTATGCCACCAGATTTACCGATTTGGATCTTGGTATTAGCGATTATCTTTGCTGTAATACTCGTTAAAGAAGCATTCGGAGGAACTGGAATGAATATTTGGAATGTGGCATTAATGGCCCGTTTGTTTGTATTCTTTGCGTATCCAACTACTATATCAGGTGATAATGTTTGGGTCTCAGGATTCGAAACAGTTGCTGCAGGCGTCACTCCAGAATATGGATGGGCGCATAGTCTCTTCAATGGACTCTTCGATTGGATGGGACTGGCAACCTTCTCTGGGGGTGCTATTGTTGATGGATATACAGGCGCAACGCCACTCGCCTTGGCTTATCAAGGGGGATGGGATGCTGTAACGGCTGTTTATTCTACCAGCGATATGTGGTGGGGAACCATTCCTGGCTCGATAGGAGAAACGCCTAAGTTATTGATCATTCTTGGAGCGCTGTTCCTAGTCGTTTCTGGTATTGCCAGTTGGAGAATTATGTTGAGCATGATTGTAGGAGCGGCATTAATGGGAATGCTACTAAACGCATGGGATGCAACACCGTTTATGACAGTACCATGGTACTTCCAGTTTTATATGGGTAGTTTCTTCTTTGCGATGGCTTATATGGCAACGGACCCGGTGACGGCCTGTAGCACGAATGCTGGAAAGATCGCTTATGGATTCTTGATTGGATTTATAGGAATGATTGTAAGAGTATTGAATCCGGCATATCCTGAAGGATGGATGTTGGCAATCATCTTCATGAATACTTTTGCTCCTCTATTGGATAGACTCGTACTCAATTCACACATGTCAAAAAGATTAGCTCGTGCATAGTACAAAATACATATATACATTCGTATTGGCAATGACCGTAATCGTAGCAGTCGTTCTGGCTGGGATGAATACCGCATTAAAAGATATACATACTAAGAATGAAGCCATCTTCAATAAGAAGGCCATCCTAGCTGCTGTTCAATCCGAATTGGGAGAGAATATTAAAGCTGATGACCTTCCGGACGAGGAAGTGCAATCCATTTTTGATAATAAGATTACTCAGCATGTTATTGATTATAAAGCAAACCCAATCTCAAAACAAACGATACAAGATCGCGGTTATAAAGGAGGAATGGCAGAGCATATCGATATGAAGAAAGAAAAGAAGAGATCTGTTGAGGATCGCTATTTTCCAGTATTCGAATTTGATAGTGGTGGGGATAAAATCTATATCGTAAGTGTTAGAGGTAAAGGACTTTGGGATGATATCTGGGGTAATATTGCGATAAAAGACGATTTTAAAACTGTCGTTGGAGCATCATTTGATCATACAGGAGAGACGGCAGGCCTCGGGGCAGAAATCAAGGATAATCCAGGATTCAGCAGACAATTTCAGGGGAAGAAGTTATATAACGAAGCGGGTGATTATACTTCAGTAGTGGTAAGAAAAGGCGGCGCTAAGAATCCAATTTATGAAGTAGATGGAATCTCAGGTGCGACAGTAACTGCTAATGGCGTATCTGATATGCTTTATGATGGTATCGCTCATTATTTACCGTACTTCAATTCTTTATAAAAATCATTAATTGAGTCTCATGGTCGAAACAATAGTAACAAAAGAACCAACTTTCGCATTTGGCAAGAAAGAGCGGAAGTTGTTGACAGATCCTCTTAATGATAATAACCCGATTACAGTTCAAGTATTGGGGATATGTAGTGCGCTTGCCGTAACTACATTGATGAAGCCTTCGATTATTATGGCTGTAGCCGTAGTATTTGTTTGTGCTTTCTCTAATCTCTTTACTTCATTGTTAAGAAAAGCAATACCAAAGCAAGTTCGATTGATCGTACAATTGGTCATCATTGCAACATTGGTTACAGTGGTTGAGCTTTCGCTAAAAGCGGTAGACTATACTACATATAAGCAGTTGTCAGTATTTATAGGTTTGATAATTACGAACTGTATCGTCATGGGACGCCTTGAAGCATTTGCCATGGCAAATACTCCGTGGAAATCTTTCTTAGATGGTGTTGGAAATGGTGTTGGATATGGAGTTATACTCATCATTGTTGCATTCTTCAGAGAGGTATTTGGTAAGGGGTCTATTCTAGGGTGGAAGATTATCGGTGCTACGCCAGAGTATCTTATCAATACTACAGAGAGCAGCATCTTCGGATGGTATTCGAATAATAACTTGATGGTACTACCAGCATCTGCGATGTTCCTCATCGCCATTATGATCTGGTTGCATAGATCTTACAATCAGAAATTAATTGGAGTTTCCTAAAAACATAGTATAGTGGAATTAGTAAACATATTTATTAAAGCGGCCTTCATAGAGAATTTGATTCTCTCGTACTTCTTGGGAATGTGTTCATTCTTGGCGGTATCGAAGTCGTTAAAGACAGCATTTGGTCTTGGATTGGCAGTAATCTTCGTTTTGGGTATTACGATGCCTATCAACTGGTTGATCAACACTTACCTATTGGATGAAGGTGGGTTATTGGGGCAGGATCTTACTTTCCTAAGATTTATACTCTTTATCGCAGTGATTGCATCAATGGTACAGCTTGTGGAGATGGTCATAGAAAAGATGAGTCCAACGCTTTATAACTCTTTAGGAATATTTCTCCCGCTGATTACTGTGAACTGTGCGATCCTCGGAGGATCTCTATTTATGGTAGCGCGGGAGTATAATTTTGGAGAGTCTGTGGCTTTTGGATTAGGAGGAGGATTTGGATGGTTCCTTGCGATTGTAGCTTTGGCGGCGATTAGAGAAAAAATAAAATATTCAGCAGTTCCAGCGCCTTTGAGAGGATTGGGAATGGCCTTTTTATTGACAGGTCTGATGGGAATGGCTTTCTTAAGTTTATTAGGAATAGATCCATCCGCTATCGGTGCTAACTAAATTGAAAATTGAAATAAAAAATATAGCATGGTTGTAGTACTTCTTGCGGCAGTAGTTTTTAGTGCAGTAATCTTAGGCTTGTCTTATATTCTTTTGTTTGCCAACAAGAGATTAGTACCACAAGGCGATGTAAAAATCACCGTCAATGGTGATACGGACAATCCTCTTCTTGTCAAGCCTGGTAGTTCATTACTTTCGGTTCTTTCCGATAGCAATGTATTCCTTCCTTCCGCTTGTGGAGGTGGTGGTACATGTGCCATGTGTGAGTGCCATATAGATGCAGGAGGTGGCGATGTGCTTCCTACGGAGATGAATCACCTCTCTCGTAAAGAAGCAGCAGAAAACAAGCGCCTTGCTTGCCAAGTGAAAGTTCGTGAAGACATGGAAATCCGAATTCCAGAAGAGATATTTGGTATTAAAAAATGGGAGTGTGAGGTCGTCTCTAATTACAATGTGGCATCGTTTATCAAGGAGTTTGTTGTAAGGCTTCCGGATGGAGAGACCCTTGATTTCGAATCAGGCGGCTACATTCAGATAGATGTACCAGAGATCGTTGCCCCCTTTAAAGACATGGATGTTACAGCGCATCCAGAATTCCATGATGAACCTAATAAGTTCCAATCTGAGTGGGATAACTTTAAGTTATGGGACTTAAAGATGGTCAATGAAGACCCTCAATTCCGTGCTTACTCTATGGCAAACCACCCTGCGGAAGGAAATATTGTCAAGCTTAATATTCGTATAGCAACGCCGCCATTCGATCGTAAGAAAGGAGGATGGATGGATGTCAATCCTGGAGTTTGTTCTTCATATGTATTTGGCCTAAAGCCAGGAGATAAGTGTACAATATCAGGTCCTTATGGTGAGTTCTTCATCAAAGAGACAAAGAATGAAATGGTATATGTAGGTGGTGGTGCAGGAATGGCGCCATTGAGATCTCACCTCTTCCATATGTTTCATACTTTGAAGAATACAGACCGTAAGGTTTCATTCTGGTATGGAGGACGTACGAAGCGAGAGTTGTTTTACATAGAGCAATTCAGAGAGATAGAACGCAACTTCCCGAATTTCAAATTCCACGTAGCACTCGATAATCCACAACCAGAGGATAACTGGGAGGTAAAAGAGAATATCGATGATGATGGAGATGGATTCAAAGGATATATCATGCAAGTATGCTATGAGCAATATTTGAAAGATCATCCAGAGCCAGAAGAAATCGAGTATTATTTCTGCGGACCTCCGATGATGAATCAATCAGTTCTCAATACTTTAGATAAGTTAGGAGTTCCAGAGGAGAAGATCGCCTTCGATGATTTCGGAGGATAATCCAAAAACAGGAATTAAAAGAAGAGGCTTTTCGCATTGATGTGGAAAGCCTCTTTTGATTGTAAACATATTTTCTTAATAATCCTTGTACAGGCATGTAGGGTTTTTACGTGTTACATTCCGCATATTATGCCATACCAGTAATAGAGAAAAATTCAATTAACGCAATATGATCTTATCTCTTGTAGAGAAATTGAAAAGATTTGGAATGGGTTCCTTTCTAAGAAGGTTCCTTTTGATATTCAAGAAAGAATATTGCGAAAACCTGTCAGTTGGAAGCGACACTTAATTTAGAAGACTTGAAGCATCCACCTGTAATTGCTTGGAATCTTTATAAGGAGACCGAAAAGGTGAAATGAGTATAAGGATCAATCAGTGTTGGTGAATTTGCTTTGTTTGGGCTTCAGGAAAAGCCTATGAGATACTGCATTGTAGCTCTTTTAGACGCATTCTGCTGGCGATAGGTGTTTGGATGTAAGTACCCTTTAAATCAATTTATATATCTCCATTTAAGGCTCAACGCTCTTTCTCCGTCGCACGTGATTCAATAGACGCAAGAAACTCAGGACTATCTGCTACCGAGAATATAGGTAATAGCTCGATAGGAGTGCCAGCGTAAAGACTAAGATTTTGCGCCATAATAGGATCAGCATTTATGATAGTATTTGCGCGGAAGAAACTCGGAGTACTGTCTGTTAGAAGTTGTTGCCATGTGGTACCGCCTCTAATTAGTTTTTCCCTCCGGTCTTTATACCGATATGAATGACGCCATTTGCGCTACGGAATGCATATTCTACAAGCTTCCTTTACGCTGATGGTGCGGATCGATGTTTTACCAGAGTTAAATCCGAAGGAGTATATTTTTAGAAACTTTAAGAAAGGCTTCGATTGGGTAAACATGAATAAGACGGAAGCGTTCTGGGGCCACTAGTTTAAGTAGCAACTCAATTTTTGCATCCGTTATTCAAAATAGTAAGTTCAGATAGGACTTGCACACCAATATTGAGTTCTACTTCTGGAGCATCCAGGAGCTTTATGGCATTTATAACAACTGTTCCTGAACGGGGTATAATGTTTTCTGCAATGTGACTAACACTATTATGGGTGGGAGATATTGCTACAATGGGACGACAGTCTGGATCTTCACTAAGTTTTCCTAATAAGATAAAATTGTCCATTGCAATCATACTAGCCCATGAATCATCATCTTGATAGAGGAAGGTAATATGTGAACTATCATTTAGGAGACTCGAAAGATCTAGATCATCAGATCCAGATCAGCTTCTTAAGGATATTTATGTTTTCTGAATTGATTCGTTTGCTAGGATCTGTGACGAAATAAAGTATAGTATGCATAGCTCGGTATTCTATTGATCAATAAGCGAAAAAAACAGGCATAGAAGGAGCTATTGAAGGCCACTTTAGGGGTTTAACAGGTGTTTTTTACGCTGTTAGCTTATAAAAAATAAATATGAATATACAGGTTGTATTCTGTCAGACCCTTAGTCTTGATTAAAGTTCAATGGAGGTGACCCTTCTGGAATCATTCCTTCATAGATATAATCTCCCTTTCTTTCTTTGAATTCTGCGGTTACCGCCTTTATCAGTTCGGGGTCTGTATATAAATCTACCATTGTCATAGAAAGTGCTTTGGCAGCATAAGTCATTCCTTTATGTCCTATCGACATACCTCCACAGGCGACGACCGCCCAAGAATGCCATGGGGTTCCTTTAGGAGCAGTGGTTGCTCCGAGTCTTATCGTCGGCACTACAAAACTCACATCTCCGACGTCTGTGGAAGCACCCATAGGATGTTCTAACGTTTTCTCAAGAGGGCTAATGATAGACTCGATACCTAGAACCTCACTATTGGTTGCTTCTTGAATCTTTTTGGCAAAATCTTGCTCTAATTCATTGTACTCAATAGCGCCTAAGGATTCAAGATTCTTCTGAAGAGTGGCTCCTCCAGTTCGATTTACAAGTACTTCGTGGATACCGGAGATCAAGGAGATTTTAACATCTACATCTGCCATTATAGCTGCTCCTTCCGCTATTCTTTCGATTCGTTTCCACACTTTATACATTCCTTCCCGTTTTGTATCGCGGACACGGGTCCAAATTCGGGCGTAGTCCGGAACTACATTGACTACCTTACCGGCATCTTGGATGTGATAATGAATACGGACCGTTGGTTTCACATGCTCGCGATAGTAGTTTATACCAGAGGTGAATAATTCCAATCCATCTGATGCGCTTCGGCCATTCCAAGGATCTAAGGCGGCATGTGCTGACTGTCCTTCAAACTCAACAAGAAAATCTACTAGTGCCAAACTGCTTTGAACGACTGCCTTGGTTTCGGCGCTTGGGTGCCAATCCATCACTACATCAACATCTTCAAACAATCCAGCTCGGATCATCCATAGTTTCCCGAAGAACTTCTCTTCTGCTGGTGTACCATAGAATCTAATCGTTCCTTTTATTTTTCCCTCGGCTATCAATTCTTTGATGACTGTAGCAGCACCTAAAGAAGCTACACCAAATAAATTATGGCCGCAACCATGTCCTGGAGCTCCTTCATTCAAGGGCGCCTTATAGGGCACTTTTTGTTGTGATAAGCCCGGCAGGGCATCAAATTCTCCGAGGATGCCTATGATTGGCTTTCCAGATCCATATTCTGCTACAAAAGCCGTAGGAATTTCTGCTACTCCTCGAGTTACTTTAAATCCCTGTGATTCTGCATAAGAAGCTAAGGCCTCAGAAGATTTTACTTCTTGGAATGCTATTTCTTCAAATGACCAAATCTGATCGCTTAAATCTGTTAGTTCTTCAAACTTAGTATCTATACCATGTTGGACATATTCTTTAAGCTCGTCAGATTGTGAGTGAAGCACAAGAGACCCAAATAGAAGTACAAAGATTACATTCAGATTTCTCATAATAGAATAATTTTTAATGAGAGGAAAGATACGAAAACTAGTCCTTCAATGTATTCGGCCGCTTAAACTCACTACTGGCTTTCCATTGTGGCCAAAAATCAGAATTCGCGAGATTCCAACCTATATTATTATAAAGCTGTGCGTCTTGAACGACGCCTCCCATATCCCAAGTTGCAGCATCGTATTCATCACTTGGAGCATGATAATTTTTTGCTGTATAGGCTTCTTTTTGAGCCTTCCCATATTCGATGCCTTTGTCAACATGATCATAGCCGCCTTCTCCAAATAATGCTGGAATACCCACCTTGGCAAAATTGAAATGATCAGATCTGAAGAAATATCCCTTCTCTGGTTCTTGGTCTGGAAGTACATATCGATCTTGCTTCTTTAACTCATCTTCTGCCAACTGATCCATATCAGAATGACCTATTCCGACGATCTGAAAGTCCTTCATGGGGCCATTAGGATTACAACCATCGACATTAATGTTTGCTACGATCTGGTCATTAGGAACAACGGGGTTAAGTGCCAGATATTCTGAACCGAGCAAGCCTTGTTCCTCTGCAGTTACAAATGAGAAAAGAACCGAACGCTCAGGGGCGGATTTTTGAGAGCTAAGATTTTTCGCGATTGCCAGTACTTGAGCCACACCACTTGCATTATCCAGCGCACCGTTATAGATAGAATCTCCATCAACAGGTGTCCCTACTCCTATGTGGTCCCAATGAGCAGAATAGAGCACATACTCTTCCGGGCGCTCAGATCCAGGGAGGACCGCTACTACATTATCGGATTGGTCTCGCTTAAAGATATTTGTCATAGCCGTAGAAAGACTTGCCTGCATATCTACTGGTGTAAATCCAGGTTTCCTCGCAGACTTCATCAATGCACTTAGGTCAAGATCGCAAGAGGCAAATAAGTCCTTAGCCATATTCAAGTGGATCCATCCTTTAATGTCAGCGCCGTTCTGAACGCTTTCTTTTTCTAATCCGAGTTGCGCTCCTGTCCAACTACTCAGGACTACAAACCAAGGATATCCAGCCGCATTTACTTCATGAATAATTAGTAATCCAGCCAAACCTTGACGATCGGCTTCCTCATATTTATAAGTCCATCTGCCGAAGTAAGTCATAATATTTCCCTTGAAGAAGGTCTCATCCTCACTTCCAAAACCAGGGTCATTGACCATGACTACAGCAACCTTACCGCTCATATCTATTCCAGCAAAGTCATGCCAATTCGTTTTTTCATCAGTGATTCCAAACCCACAAAACACCATTGGCGCATCTTCTAAGTCGACTCGGTCAACTGTCTTTTGGCAGTGGATGACGTAATCTTCTCCGAATTCGTATGTCTTTTCTCCAGCGGCACTTTTAATTTTTATCGGAGATGCTGAGGTGCTGGTGATTTCTACCATTGGCACAGACTGCGTATAGGATCCATTATTTCCTGGGGCTAATGCCAATGACTTGCATTGATCTACTAGATAGGATACAGTTAGAGGATCTCCAGGACCGAATGGCATCCGACCCATGTACTTATCAGATGCTAACTCCGCTATGTGAGGCGTAATGTCAGAGATTTCTATAGTATTAGGTTGCTCTATTTTTATCTCTGGTGAGCAAGAATGATACAGAATCACTCCGAATATTAATCCCACAACAAGTAGTACAGAAGTCTTAGTAGACATAATTAATGACAGTTGGTTTGGCCGCTAATGTAGATAGAAATAGCGAATGACGGAATAGCAGTGGCTTAATTAGATGAAGGTTTTGAGTATGATAGAATCAAAACGATCTGATAAAATTCCTTTCCAATTAAAATTTCCCGCTAAGAGTCTAGGAAGTTCCCACCATTTTTTGGCAACTGCAAACAATGATATCTAAGCACCTTATCAATTAAATTGGTTTTTACTGAAATGAGGAATTAGCACATAATCTAAAGGCAGTGTTCTTAATATTCAATTTGCTTATTTAGTAGAATTTCAACTTGCTTTTCCTTTGTTTCTGGTTTGGATCTTCAGTTCCAGAAACCTACCAAAACCTATTAGTTCAATATGCGCCCTTTTGTTAAGCGCTTCTTTTTCGGCGGTATGGTAAAAGATCCTGAGCTTACAAATATTCCAAGATCGAAATGCGCTTCAATTTGTCAAAAAGTGTCAGAATCATATAATGATAAGAATCACTGCGGAGCTGAATATGAGATAAATGAGGAGTTACATAAAACCTTCCTTTTGTGAGACTCATAATTCCCGCGTAAATAATAAGGAGGGATTTGTGAAACTTCGAATTATCAGATATTTTACCCTAACTGGTTCACTTTCATTTGAAGATTTTCAGCTTTTTTACCACCAGGGAAACCCACGGATAACGCGTAAATTGAATCTTTTAATGGTAGCTTTATAGATGAGTGTTTGAACGTCAATCCCTTCCTATCGATGGTAGATGCCGAAGACAAAATAGAGCAGTGGCGGCGGGAATACAATAGATTCTGGCCACATAGCTCATTGAACAATCTGACACCGAACGAAGTATTTAATCAACAGAACACAAACAGCGAATTTTCTACTTTAGCACGGACTGTTTGAGGTGTATTGGTCACCTGTTTTAGGTAAAGGGACAAACACTGACCAGCGAATAATTGGAGTTACAGACAGAATTTCGTATATTTTACGAACTCAATCAAATTCACTTTACAATTATGAGAACAAAGAATCTTAATTTTCTGATCTTTTTAACTTTTATACTTATTTTATCATGTAAGGCTCCAATAACAGAAGCTCCAGCTATTGATTTGGATGCTGTAAAGGAGGAAATACAAACGATGGAAGATGCTTATGCAGTAGCTCAAAATGCTAAAGACGCAGACGGCGTAGTCGCCTATTATTCTGATGATGCTCAAAGTCTTGGTCCTGATAAGCCAACATTGGTTGGTAAAGAAACCATTCTGATGACTACAAAGGATGATATGGCCAAAGACTCAACCAACAATACTACGCGATTTGAGGTTTTAGACCTATGGGCTTCTGGCAATCTTGCAGTCGAAGTAGGCAGATCGATTAACACATCACCGGATGGTAAAATCAGCTATGGGAAATATATTTCTATTTTTGAAAAAAGAGAAGGGAAATATATTTGTATCAGGGATATTTACAACGACGATCAGCCGGAAGAGGAAAAAGGGGAAGAGTAGTAGCTAGATAAGAAAGGGACTACTTGGCATGGATGGCGCACCAGAAAGCACGTCTGCTCATTTGGAGGATTCCTATTGCGTACCATCTAAAGATATGAAAAGGGGAGAACTGATGGTAATACGGAGAGTGAGTTACATTAAAGGTTCCTTTCGTGAGACACCTATATGCACCAGTAATATTAAACGAGGGAAAAATGTAACTCCCTTTAAACTACTTCAAGTTGACAAATGGGAACAGCATAATAATGCGTCATGTGTGTATAACAAATTGCACTATATGCTGATTTAAGCGGCGGCCTTTATCACCTGAGAGACTAATTTCCAAGCATTACTTTTGTTTTAGCATCTTAGGGTAGCTATTGCATTAGCCCCTTTGAGAGACCATTTTTGTCCTGATAGTTTCATTTTTTGTTGTATTACACTCCTATGAGCTGCTTCTATTGGGCCGGAACCTATGAGTAATTTACTTTCTAAATAGGTTTTGTATTACATCCGAT
>JBLIDB010000097.1:0-17376 GCA_047634015.1 Saprospiraceae bacterium | reverse complement strand
CAAATTGAAAACTACCTAAAACGTCAAGAAATAGAATCGCAAGCGGATACTTCCAGTTATAATTTACGCGCCAATGTGGAGTCCACAATCCACCAATGTTTCCATAGGCTCAAAAAAAGGAACAAAATCGTATATCGCAGACAAATTAAATGCCAATGGTATCTCATCTCGCGAGCCTTATGGGTCAATATGACTCGAATTGTTGGTAAAAACTTTAAATTTGCAGCTTATTTGCCTCTTTTGCACTTGTCGTACATACTGAATGCTTCTACTACAAGATATTATAAAAATGAAATCCAGCACTTTTCAATTTTATAAATTTAGTCCCATGTCAATTTTGACTACTTTCTGGAGTGGACTCAATATTCGATTTAATGATCAATTATTACAAAAAGATCAATTTTCTGAAGTTCAATTTTCTATTGATTATGATAGCAAAAATAGGGTGCTTGGGTTTTTACTTGGTCTCGAAGGAAATGGTATTGACATTCTTAATGTACGGGCCATCCACAATAACGCTTCTATTCTAAATAATAGCACTCCAGCGGAATTCAAGATATCATCTCTCGATTTAGATTATGAAGAATCTATAGAACTTGAAATCGAAATCAAAGCCAATAAGACGATCCTCCTTTCACAAGCATTAACAATATCTCCTGAAACTAACGAAGGAGTTAACTCAGTTCTGGAGGAACTTCAATTCAAGCTTCTCCCCCAACGAATATCTCCTAGGGAATTCAAGGCATACCCTAATCCGACAGATACAGAACTGATAGTAGATATTCCCACTGAGTTTATTGGAGGGACTATAAGTCTTTCGAATATACTCGGAAAGAGAATTTGGAACGAAAAGGTCAGTGAAGCTGGACAAATGGTCATCTCCAAAAACTTTACTTGGCCCCCAAGGAGTTCTCATTTTAAGAATTGAAAAGAACGATATCAGTATAAGTAAGAAGATCTTTACGAATTAATCCTTTTATAAAGAGTTCCATACTTAAACCCCAATAAGCAATAGAAAATCTATTCCGAGATCAAACTACTGCAAAATCAAGGCACATCCATCAATTTTACTTCTCACGGTAACGGTGCCACTATTGCGAAGCAAAATTATAATAGAGCCCCTCTATTTTATTGCATTTTACTATCTCATTACGATATCCCATCATATAATGCTGGATAATGGAATTCCATTTAAATCCATATAAGCTTCTTAAAGTCCCATTGACTCTAATCCATTAGAGAGTATGAGTAAATTCTCTGCATACTACTAAGTGTAAGAATGCTGTTTATATAGGGCATGGAAAAAAAGCTATTTGGACGCATTCCCTATATATGGATATTTAGATCAGTATGGGCGTGCTTACTATTAGGTGTCTTCACTTTCGCGGGGTTGTTCGTATATGTGGCAAATACAAAAATGCCAGATACTCAGGATATGGAAAATCCAGAATTCGAACAATCCAGTATTGTCTATTCTGATGATCTGGTAGAAATCGACCGATACTTCAGAAAGAATAGACAGTGGGTGAAGTATGAGGAATTATCTCCGAATCTAATAAACGCATTAATTGCTACGGAAGATCATAGGTTCTACAACCACAGTGGAATAGATGCTTATGGAACTGCGAGAGCAGTTGCTCATCTTGGTAGAAACGGAGGCGGAAGCACAATCACGCAACAATTAGCCAAACAATTCTTTACAATTGAACCCTCTTCCAATATATTCAAGCGCATCTGGCAAAAGATGAAAGAATGGGTAATCGCTGTAGAATTCGAAAGGAGATATACAAAGGAGGAGTTAATTGCGATGTTCCTTAACAAGTTTGAGTTTCTCAATCAAGGGCATGGTGTCGGAAGTGCCGCGAATATCTACTTCGGTAAAAGGCAAGAA
This sequence comes from Saprospiraceae bacterium, assembly GCA_047634015.1. Classification (GTDB taxonomy): domain Bacteria; phylum Bacteroidota; class Bacteroidia; order Chitinophagales; family Saprospiraceae; genus JAJRXG01. The sequence goes on along the minus strand of JBLIDB010000097.1, from coordinate 15,485 downwards.
GATCTAACGGTTCCCGAAGCTGCCGTTTTTATAGGCATGTTGAAAAATCCAAACTATTTCAACCCAATCCGAAGGCCTGAAAATACATTGCGAAGTCGAAATGTTGTTCTCTCTCAGATGCGAAAGAATGGCTATATAAATAATCAGCAGTATCAAGATTTCAAACAAGAAGACATGGATATGTCTCATTTTCATCAGGGAGAGGTTTATGATGGAATGGCTCCTTACTTCATGGCCGAATTGAAAAAGCACATAAAGCAAATTCTTGTAAAAAAGAGTATAGTGAAGCCCGGAGGAGAATCTTATGATCTCGATACTGACGGACTCGAGATTCATACTACGATTGATACAAGATATCAGCGCCATGCAGAAGCGGCGATGACTAAGCATATGATCGCTCAGCAAAAGACATTTGAACGGGTCTGGAAAAATCGAGATCCATGGACCTATATTAATCCTACTGATGAGCTAACTTCTGCTCAGAAAAAAAATCAACGAAGGATCCGGGATGCGCATCTATCTCATGAGGTAGAGAAGACAGATATTTATAGAAACATGCGCTATAAATTTCTCAATGATATCATAGAAGCCATAAAAGCAAAGGAGCCAGACGCCAGACTTTGGGAAGGAGATGTAGCAAGATTAGCGAAGGCGGAAAAAGATAAATCTTATCTCGATGGCTTAATCGATATTGATTACATATCTGAAGATCAACAAAAAGTCTATCTCGAGATTCTGAAATTACCGGAATACGCTAAGCTTAAAGCAGCAAATAAAAAATTTAAAAATGCAGTAACAAAGGTCATGAATCAACCTAGAAAGATGACATTGTTTAGTTATAAGGGTCCTATTGAGAGAACTATGACTCCTATAGATTCAATTAAATATATGAATATGTTCCTACAGCTTGGATCTGTAAGCATAGAACCACAGACTGGATATGTGAGAACCTGGGTAGGAGGAACGGACTATAATCTATGGAAATTTGATCATGTGACTTCAAGTCGGCAAGTCGGTTCTACTTTCAAGCCCTTTCTATATACAGCAGCACTTAATAATGGTATCTCTCCTTGTCAGAAGGTTCGAGATATGCAGTACACGATCCCAGCCAATGATTCAAATTTCGATCTCAATAAAGCTTGGGAGCCGGGTAACAGTAGAGATAAATTTACTGATGAAGAAATAACACTTAAGGATGCGCTCAAAGAATCTCTTAACTCAGCATCAGTGTGGCTCGTTAAGCAATTAGAATCTGTAGTTCCCATTATAGACGTCGCAGAAGGTATGGGGATTGAAAAAGGAAAAATCCCTCCTTACCCTGCTATAGTTCTAGGGGCACCAGAGCTTTCAGTCTTAGAGATGACTGGTGCATATACATCTTATGCTAATAATGGAACGAGTACTAAACCTATATTCATAAACAAAATAATGCATGAAGGAGTAATCATCTACAAAAGCACCATAGAGCAATCTCGGGCTATTAAGGAGGATGTCAACTATGCAATGGTAGATTTACTCAAACATGCAGCAAGTAGCAGGGCATATGCGCTAAAGACAACATTCGGTGGTAAGACAGGAACCACTAATAAACATGTAGATGGTTGGTTCATGGGTATCACACCGAATCTTGTTACAGGAACTTGGGTCGGTGGTGATCAGCAGTGGATTAGATTTCTATCTCTCAACGAAGGACAGGGAGGCCAGATGGCACAACCATTTTTTATAGACTTTATGCGACGCGTGGAATCGGATCCTATGATTGGCTTTGATACCGAAGCACAATTCTCTATACCCCAAAGTGGAACTTTAATTACCACGGACTGCTCTCTCTACGAACCGCTCTATGATAGAGAAGAGGAGCTTAAAGATGAATTCGAAGAAGAGTTGGAGATAATAGAAGGGGACGAATTATAATTTTGGCAGCTTTGTTCTGAGTGGTCTTAGTCCAATTTTAATTTTATTTCTTGGTATAATCATATTTTAATGATAAATATATGATTTTCGTTATTCAATCTATTGGCAGGTCTTCTATGATTTAACTCTTGGTTCACTTACCTTTACAAAACTATAATTCCTCTTTCTCTTGAGCTCTCATGCACTCAAGTTATTGATTTTCAATGATTTGCATGCTTTAATGTCCTTTTCATAATAGAAATAAAACATGTTTTACAAGACGATTATTCAAGGTAGACTTTCTTTTGGTACTCAAAAGAGCTTTGATAAGGTGGTTAAAATGTTTGAATATAGAACCGAGACGTATTATAAATCAGATATTTTAGTTCAAAAAGAAGATATTTTTAATTCTGAAGAATTGACACTGGTTATCCCAAGATATGTTGGCAATGCCTCGGACAAGAATTTTAAAAATACAGTTAGCCTACTAGCGTATTGTTCCCAATTTGCCATTGCAGGATCCTTACAAGCTTGGATGATTGATGAAGGAAAGGTTAAAAATCGTGCGAGTATTCAACCAGAAAGTGATCGAACAGTAGTTCAACAATTCAATAAAGGCGATAAATTATTCCGAGAGAAAGGTAAGAGTGAAGAAGCGCTGGATGCCTTTAGCAAGACGATAGAAGGGTACAATAACCATGGCCAAGCATATGAAAGAAGAGGTTGGGTAAATCTAAGATTTAAAAATTTTAGTGACGCACTCTATGATTTCAATAAGGCTATAACACTGGATGATACGATAGCCTTTGCCTATTATGGCAGAGGACTAATTGCCATGAATGAAGGCAACACAGAAGAGGCTATTGCGGATTTTCAGAATACAATTAAACGATCAGTAGCTCTCGAATCAGTGCACTGGAGAGCAAGGCTTCGCAAAGCGGAGTGCCTAATGGAACTCGAAGATTGGGATAAAACAGCTTTTGAATTAAAGTTCTTTACAAGACGAGTCTTTGAACATGGAGATTCCAATGTTCATAGGAGGCCTCGAGCCCTTTGTTTGTATGGTATTACCATGTATGAACTTGAAGAATATGAAGACGCTATTCAATTAATTGATGAAGCACTCGTGCTTAAAACCAAAACAAGTAAAGATTTCAACGAGGCTCAAGCAATCCTATATCGAGGATTGGCTAAGCAGAAATTGCGTAAAAAGGATGCTAAAAAAGATATTGAAGACGCGGCTCGAATGGGAGATATCCGTGCTTTAGAAATGATAAAGGCATAGGGAATTCTATCCTGTACCTGATGAAAAATCAGTCTGAAGAATTTTAATTTCTACTCTTTGGTTTTTCGCTCTTGCTTCAAAATCTTTCAAATCATTGTTAACTAATGGTTTACGCTTTCCATAACCCCTATAACGAAGCCGGTTTGGGGGCACTCCTCTTGATGCCAACAATTTAGCGACTTCTTTTGCCCTTCTTGAAGAGAGCTCATCACAGTAAGAAGATGGAGGAGCGGTATTTGTATGACCTCCAACTTCTATTACAATATTTTGATTCCGGTCCATAAATTTAACCAGTTGTTCTATAGCTCCTCTGGAAGAACCTTTCACGGATGCTGAATCCATCGAAAAGTAGATATTATGTATCGGAATAATATCCCCTTTGAAATACTTCTTCTTTTCTAAACCCTCTATTTTTTCTTCAATTCCAGGCTCCGGCTTGCTGACTATTTCTTCTGTGACTATAAGTCTATTGCGCTCAATATCCTCCTCTTCAAGCAATTCCGCTATAGGTACAGGAGCTGTCTTTTTACTTGGTTTATTTATCTTTTCCTCGGATGTTATGAGCGGAACATCTTCGGGTGTTGATTCTTTAAATTCTAATTGCTCTTCATCACAAGGTATCTCAACAATTAAAGAAGCATTATCTACTAATATGTGCCCGTTATAAGGGATCAAAGTAGGTGTTTTGTAAAAAGCTTCCAGGGTCAGGTAATTTACCGTCCGTGAGGGCTCAAACTTGAATTCATACGTTCTCCACTCATCATTAGTTACTGTAGTGGATTCTCCCAACTGCTCTTGTCTACCGCAAACGCCCGTTCCACCATGAATTCTGAGTACGGCAGGATTGGTATAGTTCTCCATTGACCGCGTAATTTTAGAACCACTTATATAGAAGTTAGATCTTGAGAGATCCACATTGAATGCATAACACTTCCCTTCTTGCATGGGGATAGGAAGTCTTTGAGTAACAGCTTCCCATGAATCATTATCTCTGATCACCATTCCGAGATATGTATTTCCTTCACTTGGTCTTTTGGTAACCCGCCATGCATTAATAGGATGAATATCTGGAGGCGTTTCAGTAGGAAACTGGAGTTGACCGCAATCATACCAACCTTTTATCTGACTTTCAGGGCCCCCTAAAGTTCCTCTATGAGGCACATCCTCAAATGACGGATTATTAATGGCTATCTCTACATCTTGCCCGAATAGACTAAATGAAAACGTAATACAAATCAAGCTAAAGATATATTTCATAGAGTTAGTAGTCCTCTTCACAACTGTAATTTAGTGCCTTTGGCCAAAAATATCAATTGAAGACCTTAGTATTGCATTACTTTAACGCAAATTCAACATTTTGGTCTATAGATCCTAAAAGAATTAAGATTATGAAAGAAAAAATTGTTTGGATTACTGGTGCTTCATCTGGAATCGGAGCTGCCTTGGCAAAAGAATATCATAGTAAAGGAGCTTCTGTTATCCTTTCTGCTCGTCGCACTGAGAAACTGAATGAACTGGCTTTAGGACTAAAAGAAAGGGTTGCCGTTCTTCCTATGGACGTAACTAAGATCGATGAGGTAGATTCTAAGCATTCAGAGGCCGTAGCACTTTTTGGCCCTATCGATATCTTGATTAATAATGCCGGAATATCTCAAAGAGGAGCAGTAGTAGATACTGATATCAAAGTTGTTCAAAGGATCATGGAGGTCAACTTTATAGGGAATGTTGCGGTGACCAAATCGGTCTTGCCATCTATGATCGCTCGTAAAACAGGTACTATAGTGGTTATTAGCAGCCTTGTTGGAAAACTAAGTACACCATTTAGATCTACTTATTCCGCTTCTAAACATGCGCTGCATGGGTATTATGATGCACTTAGAGCAGAGGTGGCGAGTGATGGTCTACAGATTACCGTTGTATGTCCTGGTTATATTCAAACTGAGATTTCTGTTCATGCCCTAAATGGGAAAGGGGGAAAGCATGGTGTTATGGATCAGAATCAAGAAGCAGGAATGGAAGTAAATAAGTGTGCTAAAAATATTTATAAGGCAGTTTTATCAGGAAAGAGAGAATTTCTTGTCGGTGGAAAAGAAACCAATTATGTATTAATTAGAAGATTCCTACCTTCTATGTATCATTGGCTTATTGCAAAGATGGCCAAGGAGAAAAGGTTTTAAATACAAATAGTGTGGGTATATCTCTATCATCCAATAACCTCTTTGAGTCTGTCTACATTATCATTTTTTGATAATGAAAGTCTAATAACCGAATCTTCGTGGGCCAATAAATCATGAGAAATACGACTGGAAAGCGTAATCAAATCTCCCTTTTCCAATAAATAGACTTCACCTTCAACTCTGAAATCAATACTCCCGGAAAAAACTTCAACAACGATGGGGTGAGGAGCAGGATGCTCCTTCATAACATGGGCCTTGCGCATCATAATCCGAAGCTCCTTAGTACTGCTTGTATTTAGCAAAACTTTAAAGACTGGCTTCTGATCATTGAATTCTGCGTCTTTTAAAATTGACGAGACTTCTATCATAATTCTGAATTATTCTAAAGATTGAAAAACAGAAAGTTAGAACGGTTTAATTGACTTATGACTGATCCAAATCACTTCTTATAATGATCCTAATCTCCAGAGTATCCAACCTTGATTTTACAGAGGCGATATTTCACAATAAAGGCCTTAGATAATCATGACTCTGTCTCAGGGCTTCGATACGTAGTGCCAGATCTTCTTCATAATCCCGATCCTCTACTTCTACACATACTGCTCCATGGTACCCGACCGACTTCAATGTTGCTATAAATAAATGCCAATCAACAGAACCTCTACCTGGTAATTTAGGAATATGCCATAGATTGGGATGCGAGAATACTCCGTGTTGATCCAAGGCTTCCTTATCTAAGACACAATCCTTGGCATGAACATGATGAAGGCGATTAGAAAAATACATGACAGGGGCCTCAGTACTCATATGCTGGATAATCATATGTGATGGATCATAGTTTAACCCAAATGTCTTACTCGGTATATCTTCATACATCTTGCGCAATATTTCAGGCGTGGTCGCCATATTCTTCCCACCAGGCCACTCATCCGCTGTAAAAAACATAGGGCAATTTTCAATTCCTATTAGTATTCTCTTTTTTTCAGCATAAACGATAAGCGGTTTCCAAATTTCTAAAAATCGCGGCCAATTATCTTCTACAGATTTCGTATGATCCCTGCCGACAAAAGTGTTTACAACTTGTACCCCTAGTTCAGATGCCGCGTCAATTAATTTGTAAGTATGCTTTATCTGTCGTTTCGCTTCATCAGAATCAGATGTAAGCAAATTGCCGTAATATCCCAGTCCACTAATTGCAATTCCATATTGTTTTTGTAATCCTTGGATCTCCAAGATACTATCCGCATTAATACTTGAAACATCAATATGTGTCACACCCGCATACCTCCTTTCTGCCTTTCCTGCTGGCCAGCACATTACTTCCACACAATCATAGCCGATGTCGGAAGCGATCTGAAAAACTTCTTCTAAATTCTTCTCTGGTAAGATAGCACTTACAAATCCTAGTTGCATAACTCATGAATTGATTCAAATCAAAAATACACATTCATGTTTTAGCAGAGAATATTTAACTTTAAGTGATCCAAGTATATAGAGTTAAAACGAAATACAATTATGATGACTACTGATACTCCAACAAATGCCCATAAAGACATACCTGGCAATCCCTCTACTTCTAAAAGCAGTAAGCATCGATTGAATGATCTCTCTAATGGGGCTCCTTTAAGAGTGCTTAGTGAGACCGATTGGAATTTCTGGAAGGAGAATGGTTATATCGTGGTAAAGAGAACGATTCCAGGTGAACAGGCTGATAACACGGCAGGATTACTATGGGAGTTCGAAGAAAAAGATCCTTTAGACAGTTCTACCTGGTATGCGCCGCCTCGGGCCGAAATGAAAATGAAAGAACTCGCGGGAACGGGAATGGTAGAAATATACAATCACCAACATCTTTGGACTAATCGCTCTTCTCAACGTATATATGATTCCTTTGTTGATATCTGGGGCACAAAAGCACTTTGGGTTACAATCGATCGCGCAAATCTCAATTTTCCGATCAAAGATGGAAAAGGTAGCAAAGGATTTATACACTGGGATTATGATCCAGAAACAAAACCCCAGAATGTTCAGGGCTTAATAGCCCTTTGCGACCAGCAAGATTATCAAATGGGAGGTTTTCAGTGCATCCCATGGTTATATAGAAACTATGATACATGGAAACTAAATCAACCTACGGACCGTGATCGATTCAAACCGGACATCTCTTTGATCGAGAAAGAACTTGTAAAAGTACCTTTAGAAAAAGGTGACTTACTCATATTCAATAGTCTATTACCGCATGGTATAAGACCTAACTTATCACAAGATAAGGTACGAATAGCTCAGTACATTTCTATGATGCCTGCGGAAGAAGAGAATAACACACTTAAAGCCTGGCGGATAAATTCATGGAAAAATAGAATCGCACCAGAAGGTTTCGCCTTTCCTGGTGATCCGCGTAATTGGGAATTAACAAAATATGAAACCGCTCAACTTACTCCACTCGGGGAGAAGCTCTTAGGACTAGAAACTTGGTCAGAAGAAGACATAAACTTATCAGCTTCTATGGATCCAGGCGATCCTTATGAAAACCTATTTCCTAATCCGTAGCCAATTTGCAACTCAACTTCGAATTCAATCATTACAATATTTTGTGTTTAACTTTTGTTAGGAATAGGTGTTTATTGTAATTAAGAAAAAATAAAGTGATGAATAAGTTTTTGATTTTATATGTTCTACTATTTATAAGCTCCATGAATTATAGTCAAGCTACAGTGGAAGGACTTTGGACGACTATAGATGATGAAGATGGTAAGCCAAGTTCCATTGTTGATATTCAGATGGTTGATAATCAACTTACGGCAACGATAAAAGAGCTTTTCAATCAGCCTCAGGATCTATTATGTGAAAATTGAAGTGGAGATAAGTATAATAAACCCATCGTCGGATTACAAATCATTTCTGGAATGACAAAGAAAGGAGCAAACTGGAGTGGCGGCAAGGTCCTTGATCCCAAAAATGGAAAAACTTACAAATGCAAAATAGAATTAGACGGAAACAACGAATTAAAGATGAGAGGCTATGTTGGCATTCCGGCACTCGGGAGAACTCAGGTTTGGGAAAGAGTAATTGAGTAATATTCGTGCGCAATCATGTCTTTTTAATCAGGAAGCGCAAATGCTACAATCTTATTCCCTTTTGGTGTTCCTAATTTTTCTCCACCACAAGCAATCACTATATATTGTTTGCCATTCAACATATATGTAGAAGGCGTGGCAAACCCAGCAAATGGCAACTTATACTCCCAAAGTGTTTTTCCATCTTTCCTATCAAGGATTCGAATATATCCGTCTTTAGTCCCCGCAATAATTAAAAGTCCATTAGCGGTAACAATCGGTCCGCCATAACTTTCACAACCTGTGGGAGGCATACCTTGCTCTTTTAGTGCAGGAGTATCTCCAAATATTTGTGACCAGATGTAATCTCCAGAATTCATATCTATCGCATGGATGGTTCCCCATGGAGGTGTTATCGCAGGAAGTCCATTACTATCCAGGAACTTATTATATCCCATATGCCGATAAAGTGGGATATTAGAAACCGTTTCTTGTAGTTTTTCCTCGCCATCTTTTTCGCCAAGGATATAATCCATAATTGCATCTCGCTCATCATTCTCGAGGTTTGGGAACCCCGTCATCATTCCTTTTCCTTGAATGATAATATTCTCTATTACAGAGCGACTCAACCTATTTTCAAGATTTATAAGACTTGGATAGCCACTGGCAATATATCCGGCTCTATCACTCCGATGACAACTGGAACAGTAAGATTCATAAAGTCTATTAGAGGCCGTCATAATCTTCAGGTTATCCAGCTCTTCCATCTGCATGATCCACGCCATTTCATTACTATTTACATATAATACACCTGCATCTGGATCTGCTCCAGCTCCACCCCACTCTCCTGCCCCATCGTATCCAGGAAATAGGAAAACAGGCTGCGTGTCCGGAGTCGCATAAAGCTCCATTTTACTTCTGCCCAAAATAGAAAGCAATTCATCTTGGTTATCAGCATAAGGGCTAATTTCACTTTTAGAATACGTAGTGCTTTGACGAGCGAAAGGTTTTGGCAATACTGGAATGGGTTGCGTTGTCCACGCTTCTTCTCCTACAAGGGTTGACGGTGGAACTGGAATTTCTGCTACATCAAATAATGGCTCACCAGTCAATCTATCAAAAAGAAACACGTACCCGCTCTTTGTAATTTGTGCGACGGCTTTTATTTTCTTTCCATCTCTTGTAATGGTAATGAGATTAGGGGGCGCCGGTAGATCCCTATCCCATAGATCATGATGCGTAAATTGAAAATGCCATAACCGTTCACCAGTGGCTGCGTTAAGGGCTAACAGGCAATTGGCGAATAAATTACTTCCTTTTCTTCCTCCACCATAGAAGTCCGGTGACGCACTACCTGTAGGTATAAAAATGATTCCCTCTTCTTGATCTACGGACATTCCTGCCCAGTTATTCGCTCCACCGATATTCAAAGGCTGATTCGTCCTAGACATCTCCCATGTTTCATATCCATATTCTCCAGGTTCAGGGATCGTCCGAAATTTCCACTCTTCCTTCCCGGAATAAACGTCGTATGCCACGATATAGCCAGGTGCGGCGTCTGCCCCTTCTGATACTCGAAGTGGCATTACAATTAGATTTTCATAAACACTTCCAGGAGTATTAGATACTACAAAATAGTCTTTGGATATTTCAGGAAGAGCATGCCGCAAATCAATCCTACCATTCTTTCCAAATGAAGAAATAAGTTCACCAGACAGCCGATTCAAGGCAATTAATTCACTTCCCGCTGTATATAAAATTCGGGACTCTTCCCCTTCTGTCCAGTAGCTTACGCCCCTACTCGTGCCATTCCTTTTAATCTCAGTATTTCCATATGTCCATAGTTCTTTGCCTGTTCCTGCATGGATGGCAAAAACCTTAAGGCCTGCACTAACTCCATATAAAAGGCTATCTACAATTATTGGATTCATTTGCATTTGCCCACTATCAGGCGCGGAATAAATCCATGCAACTTGAAGATCCTGAATATTGTCTTTTGATATCTGATCTAATTGTGTGAAGTGATTCCGATCCGATCCGCCGAGATAACTTGACCACTGAGAATAATCCGTGGCTTTGGTGTTTTCTATTTTTGATGAATATTCATTTTCAATATCTTGATCATTGCATGAGCCAAAACAGAGTAGAACAATTCCGAAATAAAAGAAGAACAAAGCTTTCATAAAGATTCAAGATAAGGAAAGTGTCCATCTTTATGGCCACGAAGTTAATAATGAGATCTTTATGCATATCCGATACTCACAAAATTAAAATTACCAGAAGGTGATCTAATCATTCATGCGAGAGAGATATCTACTCGAAGTCGACAGAATAAAATAACTCAGTTCTTGTTTTGGTATGGTACTTTACGTTTTTAAAAAAAAATTATCGCGGGAAATCATGGATACTTTTTTGAAAACGCATCTCACGTCGAGATTGAAGACCTTATCCCAAGCGGTATAACCTATCTCAACGATTCTATAGTTGAAATAGAAGGTATTCACTCCTGGGGATCATCAGTTCAACCCTGGTTTTTTAATTAGGCTTTTAATCGCATTGGAGGTAATGATATTCTTAAACACTGGAATCTATTTCCTGACAAAACAGAAATTCTGATAACAAATGGACCAGCAGCTAGGAAACTCATCTTTACTTCAAGGGGCGAGTGCGTAGGTTGCTTAGATCTATTGGACGCAGTTGAAAGGATTAAGCCACAATATCAAATCCGTGGACATTTTCACGAGGCATAAGTGAGACAAAGAAATTAGATGCTAGCTATAGCAATTGTAGTATCTTAAATCAGCAATACAAAATTGTATACGATCTTATTCTAATCACCCTTTAGTTCAATGAACTATTAGTGGGAATCAAAGATTCATCAACTTCCATCTCCCTGATCCATTGTGCGATTAAACCGACACCCTCATCATGTACTAATCTTCTTCCTAATTCTGGCATCATAGCACCAGGATTATCTGATTTCATCCGATAAATCATAATAGATTCTTCAGGATTACCAGGTACAATAGAATACGTATGACCACCAGTCCCACCTCCTGCTGATACTGTTGCTTTATAGACACCCAGTGTTAATCCAAGATCTGAATCAGCCATTAAATGCAGACCTGAAGTATTCGCAGCTCCTTTTTCGTTGTGACAATGTCCACAATTTATATCGAGATATGCCATAGATCTTTCATGGACGGTATAATTTTCATTTTCATCCCATACTGCTACGGAAGGAACAAGTTCAGAAGATTCATACCCAGAAAGATATCCGACTGCCGCCCATTTATCCAGTTGGTTCATCTCACCATCCTTATAAGCGTATTCTTTGTTCAGATTGCGGACTTTAGGCCCGATAGGTTTTTGCTTTCCATCATAAGCATGACACCCTTTACATTGATTTTTATTAGGGATAATATAATCTAATTCTTTGCTCGTACCATGACCATTTATCCAAGCTACATCTTTAATATCTCCAATCACTTCAAAGTACGCATCGGTCTGATCTTCATTCCATATATATCCATAAGCATCCCACTCATCTCCTCTATTCACGAGAAGTCTTGTTTCAATTATACGGCGCCCTTTACTAAGATCTTGTTCATCGTGATTATAAAAAAAATTCTTGATCAACACCGCTCCTAAAGGAAAGTCCAAAACGTGATCCGTAGTATACTTCGCACTCATTCCCTCAGGCATCCAAACGAACCTTGCCTTTTGTGAGTAATCGCTAAACAATGGAGAATTCAAATCATATGGTACAACCCTATCATCAGGATTTAGATCCTCGATATTTCCTTGGAAGAAATTATAATCCGACAAATATTCATACGGTTCATTTGGAATTACGATCCCTACTATCTCCTCTTCTGAACATTGAATAAAAACCATACATGCAAGCGCTATGCTTGCCACTAAAAACTTCTTCATCTTTTATTCTATCTTATGAAGTGATATAAAAATTGCGCTGATTGGCGAGAACCTACTTTCTGGAAGAGGAATCTGGCAGTCAATAAATAATTCGCAGTCATCTTTTTTAGATCGGGAAACTCTTCTTTATTTCGAAGCCATCCAAGCATCATGATCACTTGTATCAAAAGCATCCAACGTACAGTCAAATACACTCATATCGTGATCGAGCGTTTGACGGATCTTATCCATTCCTCCTTTTCCTACATTCAAATTAATAAATGAAACATCACCATTATCATGAAAACAATATGATGTAGGTGCTCCGTTTGCTTGAGCAGTTCCGGGCTTATAAATTCCATCTATCATAATATCGTATGTCTTACCATCTAATATTTGAGTAAACAATTGACCAAATTCAGTAGTAGCATCAGGAGTACCAGTGGTCCCACTTATCTCATTATGATGGATATGAATATTTGAAGCATATGGATCAAATTCTTCAGATTTAAATGGTGTTCCTGTGAACAACCAACTATTCACAGCGATTCCTAAAGTCTTATGGTTTTTAATCACATTATTGTAAACCTCGATATTAGAATGTGACATAAGAAGCATTCCAGATCCTGGAGGAATGGTACTTACAACCATCCCTTTCGGAGCGAAGTTTTCACCATTATTGTCTTCCATAATATTATCATAAAATTTTATCCTATCACCATTGGCCTGAGGAAGATCAGGCATGTCAAATATCAACATACCTCCTGTGTTATTCTTGGCTATGTTTTTATAAACCTCTCCATTGATCGTGTTTTCAATCTCGAGTCCCGCTACATTATTATGTACATAATTATTTCTAATTACTACATTCGTGGACTGACCGACATATATACCCGCATCCATTGCATAAGAAGCTTCACACTCTTCCATTAGGACATTAGTACTGCTTACAGGATAGAGGCCATAAGCACCATTCGTTGATAATTTACCATTGGTCCATGTAACCTCGAGATCTCGCATTATGACATTTGTGCATCCCTGCACTTTTATAGCATCTCCTTTAGAATCTGCAACTGTGAATCCTTCTAATGTAAGACCCTTGACATTCTTCATTAGCAACCCTTCTGCGCCTTCTATCTGGGCTTTGAAAGAAAGGATTGTCTTCCCTTTTCCAGCACCTTTAATAGTAATATCAGGAGTATCGTTGAGAGAGAGACTTCGTTTAAAAGAAAAAGTGCCGGCTGGCAAGAGTAAAGTCTCTCCTGCTTTAGCAGTGATCAACCTTTTCTGCATTTCTGCCTCCAAGTTTTCGGCATTTAATGTCAACGGACCATCTGATGTTCCTGACTTACAACTGGCAAGTAACAAGCCTATAAATAGAATAATGTAATATTTCATTTTTTTTCTTTCAGATTATTAAAAGTTATACAAAGCTCTTGCCGTTATTGTTCTTCCAATCTTTGGAAAATTTGGTAAAGCTCTGAATTCATTATTTAGTAGAATAGTTTCTTTACCTATGACACTAAATTTCAGTTTCATAGGTAAAGAAACCAAAGTGGTAAGACTGAATGTTCCATTGAAATCCATTATGGTTTCTTCTGAGGTGCCTGCGATAATACGAACAGCACCTATCACGGGTTCTCCGTCTCCAATAATTGTTACTCTGATAGTCGTCCGAGCAATTAGTACGCTTCCAACCGATATTAAAGCCAAAAAGAGTAAATATTTTTTCAATCCCGTTATAGTAAGATATTTCAAGATAACAAAAATTACATAATTTAACTAAAACAGTTTCTTTTTATAGAAAAAGGGGCTAAAGCACTCTATTTGGGCTAAAAAGAATGGCTTTGAAACTTTTTATTAGGACTAAGTATATTTTCAACATTCGATTTATATGTTGAAGATACCCTAAATACCTCTTCATTTAAATGTGCAAGTTTTATCTCTGTTTTTCCTGACCTGCGATCTACGGATATAATATGCGATATGTTAATCATATAAGACCTGTGGATTCTTTCTAATGGATAATCGCGAAGAGTCTCTTCCATTTTTTTCAGATTGTTTCTGATAAGCTTCATTTCTACAAGTCCATTATTCAAGTATGAAACCGCCACATAATTATCTTCAGTTTTAAGACACAAAACATCAGAGACCCTAATACTAAGCACTGGCTTGCCCTGCTCATCTTTTAGGGAAATCAATGGAGGTAGAGATATAGAGCTCAGGGGGGCTTCTGGAGTGGGCTTTCTTTTATAAATCAAACCTATCGTCAAGATAGCAATCGTAAATGGTGCCGTAGCTAGTAAAAAGGTTTTCTCCGTAGTAATCAACAATTCTTCCCAAAATGGCCGACCCCTCTCTCCATAAACAACAAAAAGTACTACCGAAATCATTAATAATTCAAAGATCGACCAGTAAATAAATCGAATCAAAGTCAGTTTTTCGAAACCTAACATTCGTCTTAAAACAAACTGAGTTAAGATTAATGTCCCTGCTCCTAAGGCCCCAGCGAATTGGATAGAAACAAACAGGCCAATATTGCTATTAATCAAGTATTGCTCGATCCCCATTGGGTTGTAGACAATAACGAATATTGATCCATATAAACCTGCCAGGAGTACCAATAACCATCTATACCGATAATCATCAAGAAGATGAAAGGATTGATTTAGGGGATTCAGTATCTCAGAATTCTTTTCGAGCACCACTTCGTTTACTAATTTAACAGAAGGTAATTATTTGATGCCAATGGTCAACTATGGTGTCTTAATTTAAAACAATAATAATGGTTTACGGCTCAATAATAATATCAAAAGCGCCCAATAAGCCAGCAATACCATCCTTACTAAAAGTAGCCTTCCTAACAACACTCTTTGATGGGTCTATTTGATAATTAAATGAACCTCGAAAATCTCCAGACCGTAATATTGTCTGATCAAATACAGCATTCATCAAGTCGCTTCCTTTAAATACCGCTCCGCTTAAGTCCGCCTCGGCAAAATCAACTTCATGCATAAAACAATCATTGAAAATCGTCTTATTGATTTTTAACTTATAAAATGAAGAAAAATTTAGATTACAATCATGAAAAGCAAAAGATCGAAGAAAATTCATGCAGTACTGAAAATCCACTCCTATTAATTTGCATTCATTAAATGT
>JBLIDB010000096.1:0-17402 GCA_047634015.1 Saprospiraceae bacterium | reverse complement strand
CCTACGAGAACAATAGGTACTTTGCTTAGATGAGTAAGGTTCAGAAAGAATGCTGTCTCTTCCATTGTGTCTGTGCCATGCGTTATAATTACAGACTTAATACTAGGATTTGAAATTAGAGAAGCCCTGATATGTTTCAATAGATGAAGCCAGATTGATGGTGTCATTTTTGACGATCCAATGCTTATAAAGTCATCAACTTCAACAGTTGCGTAATTAGCCAGTTCCGGAACGGATTGAAGGAGCTCATGTCCTTCAATTAATGCAGCATTCGTTTTACTCGCTATTGTCCCACCAGTGGTTATGATGAGTACCTGAGGTTTTGGCGATTCTTGAGAAAAGGAAATATTACAATAAAAAAGTATAAAAAGGATGAGAATAATTTTATTCATGATTTAAGTATGTTCGACCTTTGATCCATAACTACCCTACGGAATATGGGCATCAATTGCACAATTATCAATTTACTATGTAATTTGTGTTCTTCGACTTCACTTGTTGGTTGTGAGAGAATTAGTAAGATAAGAATACAAGAACAGCAATTGTGAATCTCTATAGAAAATCTTTAGAATCGTATAAAAGAGTCTTTGGGTGGGTTGATATATTACTCTAAATATAGGGGTTCTCAAAGAGACTCTTCAGCTAATATGACACTATCACTGTATTTACAGTCATTTTTACTATTTACAAGACGACAATTATTATCTTGAATAAGATTCAAATAGTACGGAACAATCAGTTTTTGGATAATTATAGTTCTCTAGTTGTTGTTAGAAGATATTTGAAGACTTGTGAGTGAAGACTGTGTAAAAATGATAAAATGATAAAAGAGAACAATTACCACGGCATAATCAGCAAGATTGAAGAAGTGCTCGATACTCCTGACATCATAAAAATACATAAACTGGGTGCTGAACTAGACAAATTGGAAATTCCTCTTCTCCCATTTAGAATCTGCAAAATATTAGAACTTCAGCAGCACACGAGTCCTGAAGATTTATTGCATAAGGGCATTCAACTTCTTCTACAAGCACAGCATAGGTTGGTTACCATAAACACTATTCCATCCTTCGCTGATTTATATAGCATAATTAAAAGGTATTCTGAGGAAATGCCTAATGTAATAGCAATAACTCATATTGAAGATGAAATCACATGGAAAGAATTTCATCAAAACATTTTAAGAATAGCCACTTATTTAAAAGACTTGAATATTTCAACCGGTGACAGAGTAGGTATACTGGCAGATAATTCAATTCATTATCTAGAAATACTTGTTAGCATAGTTAGCATAGGAGCCTGTGTGGTCCCACTTCCGACAAAAGTAACTTCTAAAACTATTCAAATACTAAGTCAAGATGCTGAATTGAATACTTGTTTTGTTTCAGACAATTACAAAACCTTAATAGAACACAATCAAAAGGAATTTAAGCACAAAATTGCAATTGATTTCTATCAAGTGCAATGGACGAGTATGTCAGCGATTCTAAAATACACGACTCCAAGGAGAATTACTTTCAAATCATCTCCTGAAGATTACTTTGATATTATGTATTCATCCGGGACCACTGGATTACCTAAGGGCATAGTACATACTTCTGGTGTTAGATCTAATCAGTATATCAGAGGGCATCAAATGAACTATTGGTCTGGATCCAAGGTGATTTTCTCCACTCCATTATACTCTAATACGACATTGGTATCGGCTACTCGAGCTATAGCAGCAGGAAGTAAGATCATCCTCATGTCCAAATTCCATATTGATCAATTCTTGGGATTATGTGAGCATATGAAAGTCACTCATGCTATACTTGTTCCAGTTCAATTACAGAGGATAATGGCATCTCCATTATTTGATAATTATGACCTTTCTAATTTTGAGTTAATCTATACCACAAGTGCTCCTTTAAAAGCTCAATTAAAAAAAGAAATAGTAGAAAGATGGCCAGGAAATTTAATTGAAATCTACAGTATGACGGAAGGCGGAATCTTAAGCATTCTCCACGCAAATAAATACCAAGATAAACTTCATACTGTAGGTAAGCCGCCATCATCAACGATTTTGAAAATATTAGGCGAGAATGATAAAGAATTGCCAAATGGAGAAATTGGTGAAATTGTAGGCCATGACCATTATCGAATGAAAGAATATCATAATAAACCACAAGAGACCAAGGCCGCTACCTGGTATGATGGCCTTGGAAAAGTTTATCAAAGAAGTGGTGATTTTGGAGCAATAGATGATGATGGATTTCTTATACTTCATGGCCGTAAAAAGGAAGTAATCATTTCAGGAGGTTATAACATTTATGCCATTGATCTTGAAAACTTGATAAAGGGTCATCACAATGTAAAAGAAGCCGCAGTAATTGGTATTCCTTCTGAAAAGTGGGGTGAAACTCCGTTAGCATTTGTAGAAGTAGTTGAAGCATCTGATAGCCGACCTGAAAATATTTTGAAATGGGCAAATGACAAGCTCGGAAAAATTCAGCAAATATCTAAAGTAGAAATTAAAGAAAAGCTACCAAGAAGTGGGATTGGAAAGGTCTTGAAAAAGGAATTAAAGAAATCTTACTGGCCAAAACTATAATATGATATTATTCAGGTGCTAGGCTTAAATCGAGTTTTATCAATTTAGATGCTCGCCAAAATAGAAATGCAGCCAACGCGCTGGCAAAGCCACTAAATAAGAGCGCTCTACTCAAGGATTCATCACCAAATCCAGCTTGTAGAAAATCACTTAAAGCACCAAAAAAGAGCGGACCTAATCCCAATCCAATTAGATTAAGAAAAAGAAATAAAACTGCAGATGCCAATGCTCTCATTCTTAATCCGACCAACCCATGAGCCATCGCTATACAAGGAGCTAAATATGTCGACCAGCAAATTTTTGAGAGTGCCACTGCGGCAAGGCATACATATTTACTTTCTGCAAGGACAAGAGTTGCAGTGATAGGTATTGAAATGGCAATTGTTATTACGGGAAGAAGCAAGTACCATTTGGGATCGAATCTGCCAAATTTATCACCATAATAGCCACCTAACCATACGCCTAAGGCTCCTCCTAAACCAACACATAATGCCAACCATGTACCAATCTCTCCACTTTGCATTTCATGAGTTCTCGCCAAAAAAGAAGGCGTCCAATTGCCAACACCATACAAGACAAAAGCATTAAATCCTGCACCGAAGGCAATATATCTAAAAGACTTTCTTTTGATGAGCAATTTAAAAACTATTGATAAAGCTGGAATCTCAGAAGGGCTCTTGTGTTTTTTCTCGGCATAACCTCTAGGCGGTTCTTTAACAGTGAAAAAGAAAATTACAGCATATAGAATCCCAGGAACACCCATGACCATCAAAGCAACTCTCCATCCAAAGAATTCATCAAGCCATCCACCAAATAAGTAACCGAACAATATTCCTATATAGATGCCAATCGAATAGACGGATAATGCCGTAGCCCTTTTTTCAGGTGGGAAATAATCAGATATTATCGAATGAGCAGGAGGACTTGCTCCCGCTTCTCCGATCCCTACTCCTATCCTTGCCAACAATAATTGAAAAAAATTGGCAGCAAGGCCTGATAATGCAGTCATAAAACTCCATATCACTAAAGCGGCAGTAATAATATTCTTCCTAGAAGATTTATCCGCCCATCTTGCTATAGGTAAACCCAGTGTCACGTAGAATATCGCAAAAGCCAGCCCTGTTAATAGTCCTAGTTGCGTATCGGATAAATCTAATTCCGTTTTTATGCTTTCTTGAAGAATAACAAGAATCTGACGATCTATAAAATTGAAAACGTATACACCTGTAAGTGCAAGAAGCACATACTTTTTGTATCCTTCTGAGAATAAGACTTTTTCGTTATCAACCTGTTCCATCAAGAATCACATAAGGTAAGTATTTTATGAATATTTACCTATGAAAGAGCGTCATTTACATTTTTATAATGCAGCACTATGTTTTATTTTGGTCTTTGTTCATATAGAAATAGGCTTATCATTTTTTTGCACCTTCTAAGTCAGTTAGAGCTAAATAGGAACTTGTTGATTATTGGAGGGTTGTTCATACTTGAATTCCAAGCCCTTCATTTTTCTTTTGTTTTCTGAGAGGCTATTTCTTACCAATCATAGTTGTAAAGACAGATTTACATTCTTCTTCATCTAATCCAATTCTATGGCTTTATCTATTTTTTGTACTTCAATATTTTTTCGAGTAGCCTCTTCTAAGTTTCGACAAGGCCTACTTGTCTTTTTGAGGCTTTTTTGAGAATATTTTCTTATTTTATTTAATATCCGCACAAATAAATATTTAAAGTAATCGAAGGATAGAATGCAGTTTGGGAAAGCAAAATGTATTGGGATAAATAAACTAGCCCGCCTCAATCTGACGAGGAATACTACTGATTAAAAAGTTAGTTTTACTACTTTAATCGTTAGTTAAGGATATGGATCACTTTTTCAGATTTACTGGACTTGGAATACTGCTTGTTTTGTTAGTGCCCTCCTGTAATTTAGGCACGGACGAAGAACCCCAGCAAATCTTTGATCCGCCACAGATTTTTGTTAGTAACAGTCGGATTTTTGAACAAGACGGTGGATCTTTAATGATATTTGAAGTGGCATCTCCTACTCTCGTGGAGTTGCCAGTTTCCTTTACTTTTAAGCTTGATGGAATAACTGCCACACCTGATGAAGACTTCATCATAGGCTCTGGATCAAGTGTTATCGGAGTAGGTTCGAGACTCGCTACCGTGACAGTGAATATATTGGACGATGATATACGTGAAGTAGATGAAAAAATCAAGATCACCATAACCGGTGTCGATAACGCAACTATCGCGAGAGCAGAAGGAATTGGAACAATATTCGACAGTGACGCTGCCAGTATTAGTGACGGTGAGGGCTACATTACAAGTGATCAGTTCTTCGGATATGACCTGGCATGGGAGGATTCATTTGACGAGCCCAGCCTGAATCTCGATAATTATAATTTCGATTTGGCAGATGGTTGTCCAGATTTATGTACCTGGGGTAATGCCGAATTACAATGGTATACTGATGAACAAAAAAACGTTGCCATTCAGAGCGGGAAGCTTGTAATGACCGCTACTAAAAGTGGCGCTTTCAGCTTCAACTCAGGTAGGATTAATACCAAAGGAAAAAGAGAATTTCAGTTTGGCAGAATAGATATCAGAGCGAAACTTCCTTTTGGGCAGGGTCTCTGGCCGGCTATCTGGATGTTAGGGGCTAACATCGACGACGTAGGTTGGCCGGCTTCAGGCGAAATAGATATTATGGAGATGGTAGGACATTTACCGCACCAGGTGCTGGGTACTGCCCATTGGGGGCCATCGGGAGGTGCAAACAGTACGTTCAAGTCTGGTGCTTTCAACCTTGAGGAAAACTTTAGCGAGCAATTTCATGTCTTTAGTATTGTCTGGGAAGAAAACGAAATAACTTGGTATGTAGATGAACAGAAATTTCACACCATTACACCGGCTGATATGCAGGGACAGGAATACAGATTCAATCAACCATTTTACTTTTTATTCAATGTCGCTGTCGGAGGCAACTTCCCCGGCAATCCTGATGAGACAACTATCTTCCCACAGGCTATGGAGATTGATTATGTCAGGGTGTTTCAGTAAAAACTGACAAAGTGTGAGTTATTAGCAATGGGCTAAAGCAAATCGTCAAGTCCACCGCTACCCCTTTGACTTACCACCTAACAATATTGATTTTGTCGTCTTTTGATTGCCCGAATTAGAATGTCTTTCAACAACGATGATATACTCACCCTTGTCATGACTTACGTCAAATGAAAATCCTACAGAATCACTATCTCTGGCAGTCGCATTCCAATAAAGTAAAGGTGCAAAGTGAGGGTGCTCCGGAAGTATAACAGGATCAATAGTATTCATCAGGGGCTCGAATCCGTTCAGTATAAATTCGCTACTTGACAGGGATCTGATCGAATGATCTTTTGTGTAAAAAACTACAGCTCCATTTTTACCAAGAATACCAAATTGCTCATCCAATGACTTCTCTTTGCGAAATAAATCTATCCTTTCCAGGTCATCAAGATCAATATCAAGTAAGTCAGATATTTTCGTCACCATATGACCATTCAAAAAAAGAAGTGGTTCGCTAAGGCTTAGTATATTTTTCTCTAATCGTAAGCGGTATGTTAGCTCTTCACCATCTTTCTTTATTATAAAAAATGGAATTACCTCACTAATAAAGTCACGTGTGTCCTTAAATCTTATAAAATTATCGGGAGTATAACTCCTGTCTGCTTTTATAAATGAGCTTTCAATTTGATCTTCTACAATATCTATTTTACCAGGAAGGTTAAAGATGTCATCAATTATCTTTCTCTTTCTCGCTGACTCCAAATACTTTAGAATGCCCGAGGGGTAAGGCAGTGGTGCCCATTTGAACTCAGGCCACTTGATAATGGAAGAAAAAGTCATCATGTCGACACCAAAATACTTAATATCACCTAATGGCTTCATCCCAATATACTGAACGTGTCGCTGCCCTTCAAAATCCTCCAAATCAATTCCGAAGGTTTGATTTTCAGTAATAGGTACCCAAGATAAAGCGCGCGCTTCAACTACATATACAGCTCCTAATATATTCCCTATATCTTCATTGACCCTCCCGACAAATAACAATTTATTAATTTTCTGATTGTCAACCGGGGGGCTCCTAAATTTCACATCAGGTATCTGTGGTACAAGTTGTTCGTATGATTTCATCAACTGATAGGTCGGGCTATGAACCACTGAAGTAATGATCACATCTGTAGAGCGCTGTGGATCAGGAGACAAAAAGGTAGCGGTCACCTCAACAACTTCACCCTTCTTATATCGATCTCTATTGGTTACAATTGAAATCCCATCTTCTGGTGTTGAGCCAGTTTTAGGCAGTATGACAGAAGGTGTTGGGTCGAAAGATTCAAATTCATTATAAAGAGCAAGTGTTCTATAACCCACATCCTTAATCTGTAATGAAGGATTCCAAATGGTATATGCTCTAATCACATACCAATCACTCTTAACATCGGCAGGTACAGTAAATACCGTAGTACAAATATTGCTCTCACTTCTGACACTCTGGATATCTATAATTTTACCATCTTTAGTTAAAAGCTCGATATATACTATCTCATCTCCCTCATGCGACATATTACTGACTACTATCCCAATCTGCTCACCACTTGAATAGAATGGTTTATTGGAATGCACTGCAAGGGAGTTTTGACCACACAAGATTACAGAGATGATACAAGCCAGGCAGATTAATACTGACTTTCTAATCATAAGCAGTCTGGTTTAATAGTACTAGCATTATTGATCGTCTCACATCGAAAACAACTCTCGGGACGATTGCTAAAAATCACACATTGGCCTATAGGTGCAGGAGTAAATGAAAGACCACTTATCGTTATATTAGACGTCGAAGATGAAATAGCACTAAATAATCCAATGACATTATTGTTTGTATCATTTGTATTAAAAACATTACCCTTAATCCTTGCTGGTGGTGCTTCAAAGATATCTCCCGTCCGCTCAAATTCGCTTTGGACAGAATTCCAAAAATTGAAAGCCGTATTAGAAATAGATTCTTGTGTCACGGTGAAACAAAAATTATAAGCAAATCTAAAGTTGATATGCTCTTCGATTATTGATTGTTGTATCAATGCTCCATTGCTCACAATGCGACCATCCAACAGAGCCACATTATTCAAATCTACCTGCTCAGTGATATAACAAGATATTGGATTCAGGTTCAGAGGATTGCCTCCCGCAAACGCCTCTCTAAATTCCCATACTCCATCGATACGATATCTTAAAAAGATTTCTTCCTCAAATTTAGAGAGATCAACCTCTGCCAGAACGACTACCCTTTTCTGTATCTCAACATTTCCAGCAATATTGTCAACGAACAGCTCCTTGGTTGTCCAGTCCAAAGCCGCAATAGGGACTGTCGGCGGCATGCGCTCCAACAATGATTCATAAGAGTCTCCATCGACATCAACCTTAAGCACATACTCAGTTCCGACCGTCCCTAAAGGTTGTACTGTCGAATAAACTCCAGCTTCGACCTCTATTAATTCAATTGTTGGGCCTCCTACTTCCATTATCTCTATTTGTGCTCCGGACACAGGCATCTGAGCGCCTTCCGGACCTGATACAAATGCAGCACTTCTTCTAATATTAACTATAGGATCTCTACCATCACTGTAGACAAAGCCGTCTATAATAAATATGTCTTCTGCTTCTTCAGCCCTCAAGTCTATAACATCCACACATGAACAATAATATATCGCCATCAGCACACACATCACAGCACATATTTTATATCGCGTATAGTACCTCATCATAAACTGAAGTTATAAGTGATAGAAGGAATCATGGATCCGAGCACTGAAAGGCGATTAGCTTTAGGACTCTGAGAAGGTTTTTGCGTAAAGAAAACCGAAAAAGGATTCTTGCGTGCGTAGACATTAAATATGGAAAATGTCCAACTTCCCTTCCATTGTCTTGTCTTTCGATGGCTCTTTCCAATTGTATATGAAATATCCAAGCGATGATAACTCGGAATTCTAAATGTATTTCTATCTGAATATATTGAAATATTAAAAATATTGTCAGTAGAAAAACTGCCTACGGGAGCAGTGATCGGCCTACCTGAGCTGTAGACAAAGTTAATGGCAAAGTGATTGCGTTGATTAGCTTGATATGACAGTACGAGACTGAGATCATTAGGTCTGTCAAAGTTGGAAAGGAACCATTCGTTGTCATTAATTCTCTCCTCCAAAAAGTCAGCGTTAGTTCGTCTTTCTGTTCGCGAATATGTATAGCCAAATCTACCAGTCCATCTACCTTGCTTCTTCCGAATCGACAGCTCAGCGCCATAAGCGCGTCCCTCTCCTTCAATGACTTCAGTCTCAAGGTGAGTATTAACAAGTAAGTCAGCAAGATCTTTATATTCAATCAGATTGTCGATATCACGATAGAATAATTCTAAAGACGTCTCCCACTGATTATCATTAAGATTTTTGAAGAATCCGATAGAGTAATTGTTAGCGGTGACAGGCTTTATATGAGGGTTACTGAGCTGCCAAATATCTACCGGAGAAACGGCCGTTGTATTAGAAAGTTGATTTAAAAACTGCTGTGTACGATTATAACTAAATTTAGCAGATGTCTCTTGGTCGATACCCATCTTCAAGGATGCTCGTGGTTCTAAGCCAGAATAAGAAGCGATCACATCGTCATTTGCATAAGTCTGCGTCCCAATGATAGAACCTAGTGTTTTTGGTGTATTCTCCTCATAAATGGATATATCTCCGGGTCCCAGGCTTTGATAAATAACATATCGGAGGCCAAGAGAGAACGAAATATTTTCATTCAACTCGATGTCATCATTTATATAAAATGAAAAATCTCTTCCCTTTTCCGTTTCAACTTTTTCAGGAGTCGTAATGGAAGTACTGGTAGTGGGAAATATTTCTCCGGGTTTGACACGATAATTATTGACCTCTATCCCAAGATTAATTGTCTGGCTCTCGAAAGGCTTGAAGGTGGTCTCAGGACGAAATTTTATATATTGGATGCTATTGTCTAAATGAAAAGCACGGTTGCCAATCGGTTCGTCCCAGCTACTCGAAAACCGACTGCATATCGCTTGCAAATTAAATGAAAGGTTGTCAGAAGCTACGTAGCCTGCTTCAGCACTTACTCCGGAAGTTCGCCATCTAAAGTCAAATTCATTGCCAAACTTAAATCGATCTCTACTTGTATAAGCACTGATACTTATCTTGCCTCTATTCTTTATTCTCTGAGTGAATTTAATATTAGAATCATAGAAGAAGGCTGAACTCTCCTTTAGGTTAGCAACATCTACTATATCAAACATGTAGTCCGAGAAAGAAAAGCGGCCGCCTGCGATGATTGAACTTTGCCCCTTTACAATCGGAGACTCCACTGTCAATCTGCTCGATATAAGACCAAGACCACCCTTTACAGCGAATCGTTGGTAATTACCTTCT
Source organism: Saprospiraceae bacterium (assembly GCA_047634015.1). Classification (GTDB taxonomy): domain Bacteria; phylum Bacteroidota; class Bacteroidia; order Chitinophagales; family Saprospiraceae; genus JAJRXG01. The sequence continues at coordinate 7,334 of JBLIDB010000096.1, read as the reverse complement.
TTTAATTCTACATCCAATACCGATGAGAGTCTACCACCGTATCGCGCAGGCATGCTTCCTTTATATAATGTAACATTTTTAACTACATCAGAATTAAACAAAGAGAATAAGCCAAGCACATGCGATGTATTGAAGAGGTACATGCCATCTTGCATGATCAGGTTTTGGTCAACAGTCCCACCTCTCACATTTATTCCACCTGACCCCTCGCCTACTGAGCTCACTCCCGGTAGCATCAGCAAACTTTTCATAACATCAGCTTCACCTAAGAATGAAGGTAGCTTTGTAATCTCACTAATACTAAGTGCTTCTAATCCAATCTCTTTACTTGATATATTTTCATTCTGAGCGGCAGCTGATATGACTACCTCTCCAAGTCGGATTGCCTCTTGTGCTATCTTTAGATCTAAGAAATCTGAGCCATAAACCTTTACTTTGACCGTCTTCTCAACATAACCAATCATATTGATGACAAGGGTATGTTCGCCAGTGGGTAGGTTTAAATCATACCTTCCTATCTCATCTGTAATGGTCCCTACCCCGGTTTCTTTCACAAGGATTGTGACACCGATCAATGCTTCTTCACTTGCATCATTAGTAACAAAGCCCTTAATGGAGATGGAGCCCTTGTCCTCTCTGTTATTGACACTTCCAACTGAATATTCCTCATACCTCCCTTCTGCTGAATCTGGACTTCTTGAAGTCTCCTCTTTCTTGATAAAATACTCCAAATCATAGTCTCTATCTATACGATCTCGCGGAGCGATTATATAGGCAAAATCATTATAGTTAAGATATGATAAGTCCGTATCTATAAGAACCTTATCGAGCATCGTTGATACATTATCGATATTCGTATCAACATTGATCCTGCCAGAGGGAATATATTCCGCCAAGTAGTAAATGCTAATATCAAATTTGGTTTCTATATATCGGAAACTTTCGACGAGTGTTAATGTATTGGGATTATCTGACTGTGCTGACAGGTTACAGAGGAGAAGGACAAAGAGGTAAGTTACTAAGCCACGTATCATTTATCTATAAGTTACTTTTCTAATCTGGCCAGATGATTTATGATAGTCGATCTCTTTCACAATTGTTGGGTCAATCTGAAATTTCCGACTTGACTGCGATAAGAAAGAAGATCCCCAATAAAACTCTTTAGCTACTTTTTTACCATTTGTATATGTGATGATGCATCGGACATCATCGGACTGAGGCTCAACTGTAATGATACCCTCTTCTCTGGCTAAGCTGAATGATGTCAGATGATCATTGTTAATTGATGCAATCACATAAGGCTGCCCGTGAATGTCATAAGTTTGAACGAGTGATCTCGCATCTCCAGCGACATTAAATCCGCTCTCAGCCAAAGGCACACTTTTAAAATTTCCACTGCCATCATTTTTTAAGAAGACACCATTCAAAGCATCATGCCGCCCTTCAAATACTTCTGTGCTGTATCTATTGCCCACAAGTAAAATATCCTCATCACCATCGAGGTCTATATCAAGACATAGTGAGCCATAGATAGGTGCAAACTGAGCTTCTATAGGAAGCGACTCTAGTCTCAAATGTCCGGCGTCATTCCACAGTACGGCACTTTCAAATGTTTCTGCATAGTACTTCGTAGCTATCTTTAATGTATCTGCAGGGATCATCTGATCAATGGAAGCAGCAGCATAAGTAGCATATTTACTGTAGTTCTTTTTTAGATGACTTAGTTGATTTAGCAGATCCATCTTTAGGTGAACGGGATAGTAACCATCTTGATGATGCTCCGTGATGATTGGATCAATGCTTCCATTACTGTCAAAGTCATGAGCATAGATGATGACAGGATATTCTTGAGATGGTCGTAACTTATTATTGAGCCCTTGATTACCAAGTACATAATCAATATCTCCATCACCGTCCAGATCTGCTCCTGTTATACTATTCCACCATCCAGAAGAATTTGGTATTTCAATTGGACTATTTAGTTGACCACTTTTATTGAAAAATATTTTAATAGACATCCACTCACCGATGACTATCAGATCCATCCAACCGTCGTTGTCTATATCCGTCCACAATCCTTGAGTTACCATGCCTAAACCAGCCATGCTTTGGACATCTGAGCTGATGACAAATGTGCCATCTAAATTAGTAAGAAGATAGCTGTCTGGGGCCAAGGGGTAGCTCTGCGGTTCTATCCTCCCAGCGACAAAAAGATCAAGGTCGCCATCTTGGTCATAATCCGCAGCTGTTACTGAGGATCCCGAAGATGGGAATTCAGGCAAGATTTCTGGCATGTGAGATAGTGCTCCCTTGCCGTCATTCTCGTAGTATTTATCATTATAATATCCGCTACCATTTCTAAATTCTGTGCTACCGGATACTACATAAACGTCATTGTCCTTATCTCCGTCAGCATCAAAGATCAATACTCCCATATCTTCTGATAGGCTGATATCTGACAATTCAGTTTTTATAAAATCATCGTCTTTGCTTGACATAAAAACATTCGTATTCTGTCGACTCCCGCCACTAATGATCAGATCTTCGAGATGATCACCGTTCAAGTCTCCAACAGCAATACCAGGTCCCTCTCTTGAATGTAGTCGAGGCAAGAGGCCTTGGAAGCGGTAATCAAAAAAGACGATCTCATTGTGCGTATACGTTAGGCCGTTGATCTCACTTTTGTTAAAAAGATGATCTCCATTTAAGTCTGCTAATATTGAATGCGTTTGGGAGATCTTTTTATCTTTTTCAATTGTCAAGACTTGATTTGGAGCAACGTTATACATTATGGTCTTGCTCAGATTGGGCCATATCACGACCACACTATCTATGGATGCTGACAACCCCAATCCAAAATGCATAACGGGTTCTACAGATGAAAGGTAACCTCTTTGATGAAAATTAACTTCCGTGTGACATTTACCACTATGATAAACCATCACTTGTGCACCAATGGCCTCTCGATTCGTATTTTCTCCGACTAGGTTAATCCGCAAGAAGTTATGGTCCGTAAAAGTGGAGGTCTTATTCTCATAAACAAGGGCTATATCATTAATATTGTTAGTAACATAGTCAAGGTCACCATCATTATCAAGATCGACGATAGCAGCACCATTAGAAAATGTCAGCTCTTTAAATCCCCACTCATCGCTTTGATCAACAAATTCTAATCTCCCTTTGTTTCTAAATATGTAATTATGAGCCTTAACTGTGGGAATCTGAGTCAACAAGTCAGCTCTGGTCGACATCATACTCTGCACTCCTGTGTTGTAATCTGCAAAGTCCATATCTGTAATATCCCGAGGGTATCCATTCGTGATAGCGATATCCTTGAGTGCATCGTTATCAAAGTCTGCAAAGAGGATACTCCAACTCCATTCTGTAGCATCCACACCTGCCAACTCGCTGATGTCACTATACAAGCCGGACGGATTACTTAGCTGGAGCATGTTCCGATTATACTGTGTCGCATACCCCGTCTCTTCCATCAAATTGTAAAATTGATACTTTTGAAAAGCGTAGGTCCGTTTGACCCTTGCTCTGTCTTCAGGAAGCATATCAAGTGTCATCACTTCTGGTATCCCGTCGCCATTAAGATCAGAAACATCAATGCCCATAGAGGCAAAGCTATGGTGTTTGAAATATTCGCCTATTTCATTTTTGAAAGTTCCATCGCCCTGATTGACATAGAGTAGGTCGCTGGAGATAAAGTCGTTGGATACATAAATGTCCTTGAATCCATCTGCATTTACATCTAATATAGCCGCTCCTAGTCCAAATCCTGGATAAGTGATTCCAGCGGTCTGGCTAACATCTACAAATTGGTTATTGCCTCTATTCTCCAAAAGTTTATCGATGGTAGCTTCGCCCCCTGCCATCAAGAGCTTCAGGTCTGTAGTGCTTCTTGGTCTGAAAAGTTTATCATTGAGTAAGAAAGCATCGAGATCTCCATCATTATCGTAGTCAAAGAAATAAGTCTGCGTGGTATATGAAGTATCAGCAAGACCATATGCAGCACCCTCCTCTGTAAATGTAGGAATACCATTTGCGCCCACACCTTGATTGATATACAACTTGTTGGTTCTCTTTGATTTATCTTTTCTAAAAGTGGCCGATATATAAATGTCAGGGCGCGAGTCATTGTTTATATCTATCACTGAAACACCAGATGACCAAATATCAGGTGCTCCGACTCCAGCTTGGTCTGTGACGTCTTCAAATGCAAACCCAGCGTCGTCCGGTCCATTTTTCCCTTTATTCAGATACAACTGATTAGAGACTTCATTGCCAGTAAAGTATAGGTCAAAATAGCCATCACCATTAAAATCACCCACTCCAACACCTCCTCCATTATACATAAATTCATGAGACAGAATATTAAAACTGTCTGTCTCTGTTACTTCATTATTGAATAGAATGTTAGATTGGGATGATGAAACTATGTGGAAGAGTGAAGTCTCGGAAGCCCCACCGCAACCAATAAAGGAAAGCACGTAAAGGAGCCAAATCCCGTAATTCAATTTCTTATAATGTTGAGGCTTCATTATCAGTTTTATGCTGGAGCACAAAGAATAAAATGCTGTAGACAAGTATACTTCATATTGACCAAGGAGTCAAAAAGTTATTCCAATTCAAAAGAAGAATTTAACAAAAAATCAGGTCTCCTTGAGAAGACCTGATTTTCTAGGCTTATTTTCTAAGCTTTTTTTAACACAATAGATTAATACCCAGGATTCTGAGTTAGCGTCCCTACACTTCTATCAATCGCTTGCTGTGGAATAGGATTAATCACTCTATGAGGAGCAAAACTTGCACCTATAAGATAGGACCTCTTTCCAGTCACACTCTCTGCAGTATAGTATTCATTCATGACTTGTGTAGTAATACCCCATCGATTAAGATCGAAAAGTCTGTGACCTTCCATTCCGAATTCAAGACGACGTTCAAAACGAAGCGCTTCTCTGGCTTCTGATTGGCCAAGTGATCCATACAATTCTATCTCATAATTAGCAGCATTGCTACCATCTGGCATTTTAACCCACTGATCAGGATTATCTTTCATTCTACTTCTTACCTCATTGATAAGATCTACACCACGGGTTGCATTTCCTCCTTCTATTTCTGCTTCGGCTGCCATCAGTAATACATCAGCATATCGCACTACATTATAGTTAATAGCGGTGGCGCCATTTGCGCCCCAGGAGTGACCTGATACAGAATTCGTCCCTTGTTCTGCCACTTTAAATACTCTCTTCTTAGGGCTAAAAGGACCACCATAAGATTGATCTCTGACATAGTTTATACCTGTATGTAATCCCCAATCGAGATAAGGGATACCCTTGCGACCTACACTGTGATCCAATCTTGGATCAACTGGTGCCTGATCTACCGCATATGGTATAGTACAATTGTCACCATCTTGAGTACAGCAATCTGCTAATGCACTAAAGCACCCTACATCATTCCCTAAGTCCACAGCATTGAAGTCTGCAGTAGGAAGGCCGCTCACTGTCTTGAAGGAATTTACGAAATTGTGAGATGGCTGGAAGAATCCACAACATCCACCTCCGGCAACACCATTGTGTGGATTATTGAGCACTTCACCATAATTACCGTTTTGACCATCAGGTACTCCGTCATTTACAGACATCTGTACCTGAAAGATAGCGTGAGGTCCGTTATTACCTGCTGTGCCTTGCACATCACCATAATTAGGTAACATGCTAAACTGACCACTATTGATGATCTCATTCATTAGAGATAGTGTTCCTGAATAGTTGCCTTGATATAATTGAACCCTGCCCAGAATACCCTTTGCTGCCCAGCTAGTGGCGCGTCCCACTTCAATTTGAGAAGAAGGAAGTGCACTCGCGGCGGCCGTCAAATCAGCCTCAATATTTGCCCATATCTCACCACTATTGGGAATCAGGCCATCAAGTGGAGCATTTTCATCTACATACGGCACATTAGGTCCGAATAATCTTACCAGATTAAAATGATAATGAGCTCTTAGAAATCTTGATTCTGCTACATATTGTTCTACTGCAGATGCTTCAAGTCCTTCTGTTGCAGTAGCGATCTTGATCACATCATTCGCTCTAGCTATACCATCATACCAAGCTAACCAATTGGTTAGTATAACTCTACTTGCTGGATCGTGCTCATTGCGCTCAACCGGATTCATAGGTGGCTGATCTCCTGCATCTGTGCCTTTATAAGCATCATCGGATGCAACATCACACATTACCCAGTTAGTCGCCGTGGCATCCCACACAGGACCAATATTAACAAAGCCATCGAGTTCTCCATAGGCAGCTATAAGCAAGCCATCCAAGCCTGCGATATTACCCAGTGTGGATTCCGCCAATACTCCCTTGGGTGCGATATCAAGAAAATCATCGGTGCAAGAGGCTACAAAAATGCCAAGGCCTGCGACAAAGATTGTAATATATATATGTAATTTTTTCATTATAATTTTATTTATAAGTTTTTTTTAGAAGTCTGCTGTTATACCAAAAGTAAGTGTCTTAGGTATTGGGTAAAAGCCACCATCAAGTCCAAGAGACAGATCACTGCTATTATCACCTACAAACTGTATTTCAGGATCTAGACCCTCATATGAAGTAAAGGTGATCATATTAGTAGCCTGTACATAGATGCGTAGTTTCTGCATACCTACCTTACTTGCAATGTTACTGCCTAAGGTATATCCTAGGGATGTATTCTTTAGTCTAAAGTATGACCCATCTTGAATATAGTAACTGTTAGGACCATTTTCTTCTGCTGTTATTGTCCCATATATCGGTAAAATAGCCTCTGAGTTAGGTACACCACCCTCCAAACCTTCGCGTCCAAAAGACTGAAGGACTCTAGTACTCCTCTGACCTTGAAACTGCTGTAAGTCTGTAAACAGTCTGTTCAATTCTGTGATTTCATTGCCAAAACTACCTTGCCAGAACATATTGAAATCAAATCCCTTATATCCTAAAGAAGTATTCCACCCTAAAGTAAAGTCAGGATGCGGATCACCAAGATATGTCCTGTCATCGGCATTGATAGTACCATCATTATTAATATCTGTAAATCTAAATCTACCCACTCCCTTATTTGGCTGGTCTACGTGTTGGTCCACTTCGGCCTGAGTCTGGAAGATTCCATCTGTCTCAAGTCCAAAGAAAGAAGAAATAGGAAATCCTGCTAGAGTTCTAGTATACTGGCTAGATCTGAAGCTACCTCCTGCAATAAAACCTATTGATTCATCAAGGGCTATCACTTCATTCTTATACCGTGATCCTACAATAGACAAATCAAGACTAAATCCATTAGTGAAC
>JBLIDB010000095.1:0-17488 GCA_047634015.1 Saprospiraceae bacterium | reverse complement strand
CAGCTCATAGGAGTGTAATACAACAAAGAATGAAACTATCAGGACAAAAATGGTCTCTCAAAGGGGCTAATGCAATAGCTACCCTAAGATGCTACAACAAAAGTAATGCTTGGAAATTAGTCTATCAGGTGATAAAGGCCGCCGCTTAAATCAGCATATAGTGCAATTTGTTATACACACGTTTTGGAGGAACTGTTTTGGTCTGCGCATTCCTGTAGAGGATGTCTTTTGTTATCTTACTACTGGTATGTCTATAGCTAAGATTATAGAGGGTTTTCCGGAGTTGACTAAATAGGATGTTCTTACTGCAATTCAGTTTGCAGCGGCCAGCCAACGCCACAGTTACGCCATAGTCTCCAAAGGTAGTAGTAGTAGTAGTAGTAGTAGTAGTAGTAGTAGTAGTTTGTCCCTTTAATCTAATCACAAAAATGATAATTCTAAAAATCCTTACAAGTAAAATTTCTTTTCAAATGGACATTTTGTAGGATCATATTCGCAAAACTCTACTCCTATTTTTTCTCGTTTTATTTGCTTTTGTGCTTCGTGCATTGCTGCAGAAGGATAGGATAGAGAATTCGCGCTGGAGTTGTACTAAGGACGGTAACAACAGCGCATGGAGACAGCATTTCGACGTTGGCGTCCAGACCAACTTCAATAAAAGCGGCATCGCCAGGGTCAGAACTGTTCGGGCTTTTTAACTAATTATCTATTTATCCATTTAGCCATTAATAGCATGAGGCAGTCGAATATAGGAATTATAGTATTGTACTTTGACTTATCTATGTTCAATGAAGATTTTAGGCGAATAATACTCATGGGGATAGTTACATTAAACCTGCCTTTTATGAAACTGTCAATTCTGGTGTAACAAAAGGAGCTATAATACCAACATTCTGAAGCTCAATTTTTGTATTGGTTGGTCCTTCCATAGTTTTGTCCGGCTAGATTTAAAGGTAAACATTAGGGCCAAATGTCATTAAACTGTGTACTAGATTACGATTTTCAGCCTTTAATGTTGTGCTTAGTTTATCTTCTATGATTTTGCGTTTGCATTAGGATTTTTGTATTATGTAAAGATGGAGTCAATAATATACAAGGATATTACTCTAAAAAAATGAACTTTGAATACGATCTATGGCTGGTTGGTCGGATTTTCATGTATAATTATTTTGGCATTGGTATCACCAGCAGTAGGAGTTGGTGATTCTCAATTTTTTGTAGGAACTGGAATGGCCACGGGAGTTGGATTTATGCAAAATCGCATGTTGCATGTCAGTTTGGGGTGGAATTGGAATTGGATGTGGACGACTATTGTTGGGATGACTCTATCTTTTGTGATCTTTGATTTTGGTCCGAGCATTTTGGAAATGATACCTCCGTTCAACCTTCAGATGAGCATTGCCGTTGGTGGATTATTTGTTGGAATATTACAATATGGGTTTTTGGGTACAAGGTCAATTAAGGGTGGTTATTGGTGGATATTGATTTGCTTTGTCGGTTGGACTTCAGCCGGTTTAATTGTCGGTTTGGTCGACTATCTTCATGAGTATATTCCAAGAGGGCCTATCGCACTTATTTTAAACCTTCCACTAATGGTATTTGTGTCTAGCCTAATCCTTAGATTGGTGACAGGTACGGGATTAATTCGACTGCTCAAAAACCAAGCCTTGGGAGAAGAGAGTTAAGCACAACATAGGTCTAAAGCAAATTTCACAAAAACTCCCTAGTATTACATTAATATAGGTGATATAGAAGGTTGGATAATTCTTAAATCAACTCAGAACGATGGGAAAGCTCAAGTAGTTAATTAAAACCTTCCTATTATGAGACTGTCTCCCTTAATGTCAGCGTAAATAAAGAGATATTCCAACTGTAGTTTCAACTTTTCTTTATCAAATGAAATATTTTTCTCTTAATCTAAGATGTGAGAATAACGACGGTTTGGTGAGACTGACTGCTTTTTGATTATTAGTATCAAGGGGTTTGTAAATTCTTCTAATCATTCAGTATCTTTAGCTTATAAAGGTCAACGCACAGGGGATATAAACACCACTGACTCGCTTTCTCAGATGTTGGCTATAATTAAAGAAAATGATAATGAACAAATTAATTTTTCAGATATTTTTCAGTATCTTATTTATATTAACTGCTTGTAATTATGGAGTTTATGACAAAAAAAGGAATCTAAATACCAATGAATGGAAATCACTTTTTAACGAGAAAAACTTAGATGGGTGGATAGATGTGAACACATCAAACGAAACATGGCATGTTAATGACAAAATGATTATTTGTTCTGGAAATCCTATTGGAGTTATGCGTTCTAACAAGCAATATGAAAATTTTATTATGGAAATAGAATGGAGACACATGGAAGCTGGGGGCAATTCAGGTGTGTTTATTTGGAGTGAAGGCCTCCCTTTTAAAGATCGAAAACTTGCAAAAGGTATTGAGGTGCAAATGTTAGAATTAGACTGGGCTATTCAAAATAATAGAACAGATGACTATGTACATGGCGAACTTTTCCCCACTATGGATTTGACAGCAATTCCTGATAATCCTAGAGGGATTAGAAGTAAGTCTATTGAAAAAAGATGTAAAGGAAAAGGAGAATGGAATAAATATATTATAGTAGCTGTTGACGGAATCGTAAAACTTTCTGTAAATGGAAAATTCGTAAATGGGCTTCGCAATTCTGGGAGAAAAAAAGGCTATTTATGTCTTGAATCTGAAGGATCTGAAATTCATTTTAAAAATATTAGAATTTTAGAACTACCCTCAGGTGTAATAAGCGAAAATGAAATAGCACCTGTATTAAATTAACATTTAATGAAAAAATTACAAGAATTATAGTTAACCAGTATGAAGTAGAAATGGACATAGAAACTACAGCTAACACCGTAGAATTTTTTTTGCTATTTAGTGCTTAACCTTTAGTCTTTACGGTTTTATTACATCGGGTTTTTCTATGGTAAATTCTCGCACACAATGCCGCAACTATTCTTATACAAACACGTTCGTGATATTTTCGTACGCACTTTCGGCTATTATCATTTTTTGATTAGCTTTTTGAAAGTACGACAAACGAGGATTTACGAGACGGTCAGAAACGCAATATAGAAATCAAAGGTTCAGAAACCAACCGTTTTCTGACACACTTCGTGAAGGTGGTGGAATTTTTCTTATTGATAATATTGGTTAATTATAGCCAAAGACCCAACAGTAGATGAAGTTAGAAAGGTATTAGAAACTGGACTGAATTAAAAAAAACTTTGTAACATTATCGGCTGAAGATCGTGCCGGTGGCCGATCTTCGCGATCTTTCTTTTTTATTTTTTAACTCGACGTTCATATTTTTAAAGTGTTTTTGTTTCAGGACTAAAGTACTAGCAATAAGGCATTCTGATATCGCATAAATGAAAATCAACCAAGTTTTACAGATGCACCTCCCACGATCTTTCCATTCCATTTAGCACGCATGGCCTCCTTAATATCAGCGAGTGCAAAGACACTTGAAACATAAGGTGAAATCAATCCTTCTTCGACCCATCGGAAGATATCTTCTATTCTTTTGACTCGTATTTCAGGATTGTGTTGAGCGGCTATCACAGAAGGGCATCCTAATACTTTGAGCCCTTTCATCATAATAAGATTGGTAGGTAACTTATTGGCATTAGGAGCGCCACGTTTTCCTTTTCCTCGTGCCACAAATGGAGTTGCTGCCCAACCTACAATTAGAAATCGAGCACCAAATGTAACACACCGCAAACTCTCATCAGAGATTGGCCCTCCGACACCATCGTATACGACGTCCACGCCTTTGCCTTCCGTTAATGTTTTTACTTCATCCCTGAATCGACTTACCTTAGTATCAGGGGCCGTCGGGCTGGTGTTAATTATATAATCAGCACCTTGAGCCCTGACGATTGCGAGTTTTTCATCTGATCGTCCTGTGGCTATAACAATAGCACCTAATAATTTGGCGATATGTACAGCTGCCATTCCAGTAGCACCAGAAGCACCATGAATTAATACCGTTTCGCCCGCTTGCAATTCAGCACAAGTGATCAAACAGTGATAGGCTGTTTCATAGCTGCCTAACAAATTACAAGCTTGGTCGTAGTTGAGTCTTTGGGGAATCGGAATGATTGCATCGATAGGCGCCACTGCATAGGTTGCAAATCCGCCGTATTTCTGATAATTGCCTGGAGATCTTGGCCCACTCACGAAGCCATCTACAAGCATTCGATCCCCTATCTTAGCCTGTTCTCGATCTACTTGACTTCCCGTCCAAACAACTTCCCCGCAGTATTCTAACCCTGGCGTATAAGGTAGTGGTGGTTGGTGTTGGTATTGGCCACTTGTCATCAACAGATCCACCCAACCGAGGGCAGCGCTTTTCACGGCTATGATTATATCAGTAGATTCTAATTTGCTGGTATCTGGGAATTCTTGCTCTTCAATACTGAGATATTGTTCCACTCCTTCCATAGGTGTTTCTGCAAACTCTGATATCTGTACTTTGAGGCCTTTTCTCATATTATCCTAATGCTACATAGATTTTGATAGATCAATTTAGTGATGTTTTTGAAAGTAATACACTTCAAGATAAATAATATGATGTGTTTCTGCGGCACACTCCTTTTCCAATCGCTGTAAAGGAACCAAATCCGCTTGTCCGACGGGCAGGAAACTCGAGCAATGAATACCAGGGCACAAAGCTGATACTCGTCAAAAGTCCACCCATCCGTTTTGCGGCTCCTTAATTTCCATATCTCCCAGACATCGGATCTTTGATTTCATTTCAATCAACGACAAATTGGTCAACCGACGCTTCTGTTGCGTTGAGGCAATAAGGAAATTATTATTGATCTTGGTTGAACCAAGACAACTTATTATATATTATGAGCATAGAAGTTATGGATATAACAAGAATGCTTGATAAAAAGACCTTTTGCCTATGATTAGTTGGATTGCAGATAATATCTGGTTTGTATTATTCTTTATTTGGAGTTTCCCTTTGGGCTATTACCGGAGTCAGTTTAGAAAGATCGTTTATCAGACGGAAAATTGGACAATTAATATCAAGCCTTACTTTGTAAAGGAGACGAAGGGATTATTCGGGAATCTATTTCCTGATAATGAACGTTACTTGAAAATGCGAAATTTTTATAGGTTTTATTTGGTCGTCTACATTGTGCTTTTCATATTATGGCGAGTAGGGTAAGGAAGATAAGTTGATTCGATGATTTGTTTATTCGATCATCTTGGTATTTCTCAAATTTGCTATTTCTCTTATTCCCTAATCCTCGTATATTGACATCATGAATGTTGAAGATATATCAAGGATGCTCTTGCAGCAGACCTATGTCTCAGATAAATCTATCGCGATATCGCTTTTCTTGTCTATCCAATTGAAGAAGCCTTTATTGATAGAAGGTCCTGCGGGTGTAGGCAAGACGGAGATTGCCAAAGTACTTGCAAAAGCAATGGATACGAATTTGATTCGGTTGCAATGTTATGAAGGCCTTGATGCCCACCATGCATTATACGAATGGAACTATCAACGTCAGTTATTACATCTGAAGATGTTAGATGGGAGTGGTGCAGATTCAGGAGAGCAGGAAAAGATTATTTTTTCTGAAGAGTTCTTGATGGAGCGTCCATTGTTGCAGGCGATCCGCCAAGATAACAGTCCTGTATTATTGATTGATGAAGTAGATCGTGCGGATGAGGAATTTGAAAGTTTTTTATTGGAATTATTAAGTGATTGGCAGATTACTATACCAGAGATCGGAACGATTAAAGCGAATCATCAGCCGTATGTAATTCTAACGGGTAACCGCACGAGGGAGTTGTCAGAGGCCTTGCGGCGAAGATGTTTGTATCTATGGATCGATTATCCAAATTTTGAAAAAGAGCTGGCTATTCTAAAGTCTAAAGTGCCAGATTGTGACGAGCAGTTGGCCCTTCAGATATGTACTTTTATGAAAGAGTTGCGGGCTATGAAATTAGAAAAAACACCAGGCATCGCAGAAACAATTGATTGGGCTCAGGCGCTAGCAGCGTTGCATTTTGAGCATTTGGACAAGTCTGTTATTGAAGATACGCTTGGAGTAGTACTCAAGGATTGGCAAGATATGAGGCATGTGAGAGATTCGCTTACAGAGCTTTGGGAGAAGACGGGCGTGACGTCAAGAATCGGATAGATGCAAGAAATCTTCGAACGTCAGACCGCGCTCTCCAGTCATATTATCATGCTATGTCGCTACTTGAGGACTAAAGGGTTTACAATGACGTGTTCGGAGGAAACGGATGTGATGATGGCATTGTCGGTGCTTCCTCCAGTAACTAAAGAGCGTTTTGTCGAAACGCTAAGAGCGGTCTTATGCAAGAACCAATATCAATTTGAAATATTCTCGGAGCTGTATAAAGAGTTTTTATTTGAAATAGAAAAAGCAAATAATAGTAAGATTAAAAAACTTCCTGATCAAGATCATAAAGCGAAGAAGACAAAGAAGCCCAGTCTTGAAGTCTTGAAGAGTTGGCTTTATAACAATGGAGTCAAGGCAGAAACAGAAATTGCCTCTTTTAGTAATATAGAAGTATTAGCAAAGAAGGACTTTTCAGAAATGGATCAAGAAGAGATTGATTTTATTCTCAGAACCCTTGAGTCACTGCGTAAGAAGATCTTAAGACGTACGAGTAGGATTTACAAAATGTCCAGAAAGCGCCACGCAATAGATATGCGTGCTACAATGCGTCAGAATTTTAGGAAGGGCACAGATATATCAGAAGTTATATACAGCACACCTAAAGAGAAAAAATTAAAACTGGTTTTACTCTGCGACGTAAGTAAGTCAATGGATTTATATAGCCGATTTTTTGTTCAGATGATTTACGCCTTTCAAACGAGTTATGATAAGATAGAAACTTTTATATTCAGTACTGCCTTGCATCAGGTTTCAAGTCTACTGGACAATAATGAATTCAACAAGGCATATGAGTTGATCTCCGATAGCGTTCCGCAATGGTCGGGAGGGACGAAAATAGGTGCATGTTTTGAGGATTTTAATAATAGATTCAGCTACAGAATGTTGGACCGTAAGACTGTAGTAATGATTCTTAGCGATGGATGGGATACAGGAGATCCTACGTTAATGGAATCATCTATGAAGCATATCCACAAGTCTGCACGAAGGGTACTATGGTTGAATCCATTGGCGGGCCATGCGGCATTTGAGCCGGAGACAGTAGGTATGCAAGCCGCACTGCCATATATAAGTCAACTGCATTCTGCGCACAATCTGGAGAGTCTGAGACGCGCTATTAAATCACTTTAGTTTAGCTGGATAGCCATATATGAAGGCCTTGGTATTGAAATGCGGATAATAATTGCGTGATCTATAGATAATGTAGAATATTTGTTATTTTCACAACTCTTTGCCAAGTAATGAATCGTCGATGAATATTAAAGGTAAACATATGCTCCTCACAGATATTAAGACCCTATGGCCGCTCCTTCAAGATGCGGAAGTATTGGCTCGAATATCTCCAGGAGTAAGTGATATTAGAAAGCTTGGAGAGAATGAGTTCCAAGCCATCTCACAAGTAAGTATTGGACCGGTAAGAGGTAGTTTCGAAGGAAAGATTACACTTAAGGACAAAGGGGAAAACGAGACCATGACACTTGTACTCGCTCAAAAAAGTAAAATTGGAAATGCGGAAGCCAGTATCATCATGAATTTGGCAGAAGAAGGTCACGAACAAACGCTGTTAACATATACTGGAACGGCAAAAATATCAGGTAAGTTGGCTACCATGGGGCAACGTATTATAGGCGGAGTGATAAGCACGCTTTCTAAACAAGTATTCAAAGAATTAGAAAAAATAATAAAGGAACGCAATACTGCAGAAGCTTCTATTAATGCAGGAAATAATGGAAGTGCTGTGGCTACTTCAACAAAAGTTGATACGCCGAACATTTCAAAATTAGAAGCTTCTTCCAACGAAAAGAAAACATTTCTACAATCGATCTTAGACTTTATAAATAGCTTATGGAAATAGAAATTAAAATCAATGGTACCTCTGTAAAAAAAGACCTAACACCAATGACTACTTTGGCTCAATTCCTTCGAGAAGGAATCTCGCTCACAGGAACGCACATAGGATGTGACACCAGCAGCTGCGGGGCTTGTACCGTAACACTCAATGGCGACGCCGTAAAATCTTGTACTATTCTTGCTGTCCAAGCGGATGGCACGGAAGTAACTACAATAGAAGGAATGGCTAATGGGAATGAATTACATCCTATACAAGCTGCCTTTAAGGAACATCACGGCCTTCAATGTGGATTCTGCACTCCAGGTATGGTTATGACAGCCGTGGATATTTTAAAAAACAATCCCAATCCTACGGAAGATGAAATTAGGCACGGATTAGAAGGGAATTTCTGTAGGTGTACTGGATATCACAATATTGTAAAGTCTATTCAGCATGCTGCTCAAACTATAAATTCGTAAGTTATGACAACAAATTATATAGGCAAGTCAATAAAACGAAGAGAGGACAATCGGTTCCTGACGGGTAAAGGAAAATATACGGATGACATTAAATTACCAGGGATGTGCTATGCCGCATTCGTAAGAAGTCCATATGCACATGCCAAAATATTAAGTATCGATAAATCCGGCGCGGAAGCTATGGATGGTATTATGGCGATATACACGGGAGAAGATGAATGCTCGACATATAGTGTGCCTTGTGGATGGCAGGTAGACTTCAAGAATGGAGATACGATGAAAGAACCTCCCCATCCATTATTGGCAAAAGGGAAGGCACTTCATGTCGGTGAGAACGTCGCAGTAATAATTGCTAAAACTTTACAAATCGCAAGAGATGCCGCAGAAGCGGTAGAAGTAGAATACGAGGAGCTGGATGCAGTGACGAATCCACGAGCAGCTGTGCAACCGGGTGCTCCACAAGTTCATGAAGAAGCGCCTAATAATGTCGTATTTGATTGGGAAATTGGAAACTCCAAAGAAGAGGTGAATGCCGCAATGGATGGTGCGCATCATATTACGAAGTTAGATTTTAGAAATCAACGACTTGCTCCTAATGCTATAGAGCCAAGAACGTATATCGCAGACTATGATGTCAATGGTGATCGATGGACTTTATATACCAGTACACAGAATCCGCATTTGATTAGATTGCTGATGTGCGCTTTTGCATTAGGCATTCCGGAGCATAAAGTTCGAGTGGTAAGTTATGACGTTGGAGGCGGATTTGGAAGTAAGATCTATCACTATACAGAAGAGGCCTTGCTCACATGGGCAAGTAAGAAAATAGGGAGACCTATAAAGTGGACGTCAGATCGTACCGAAGCATTTTATACTGATGCACATGGTCGTGATTATAATACGACTGCGGAGATGGGATTTGATGAAGATGGCAATATCGTAGGACTAAGAGTACATTCTGAAGCGAACCTGGGAGCATATCTTTCGACATTTTCTACAGCATGTCCAACCTATCTACATGGAACCTTGGCCCAAGGATGTTATAAAACGCCGTTAATCAATATTGATATTACTGCGGTTTTTACAAATACGAATCCCGTAGATGCATATCGAGGTGCGGGACGTCCTGAGATCACATATATCTTAGAACATCTGATGGATACTGCGGCGTTGGAAATGAAAATCGATCCAGCCGAACTAAGATTTAAAAACTTTATCGCGCCTTTTAATGGGGTAGATGAACCTGGATATCAAACGCAAGTAGCACTACAATACGATAGTGGCAATTATCAAGGTACGCTCACACGAGCACTTGAAATGGTGGGATACGAGGCATTTAGAAAAGAACAAGCAGCTGCGAGAGAAACTGGAAAATTACTCGGGATAGGGTTCTCTACTTATATAGAAGGCTGTGGTATAGCACCTTCGGCAGTGGTTGGATCTCTTGGTGCCAGAGCAGGTCTTTATGAAGTCGGACATGTTAGAATACAACCGACTGGAAAAGTAAGTGTATTTACAGGTTCTCACTCTCATGGACAAGGACACGAAACTGCTTATGCGCAATTTGTAGCGGATCGGCTCGGAATTCCTATGGACGATGTAGAAATCCATCATGGAGATACGGATCAAGTAGCATTTGGTATGGGAACTTATGGGTCACGGAGTTTGGCTGTAGGAGGAAGTGCAATTATGAAGAGTCTCGATAAAGTAATTGAAAAAGGTGCTAAAATAGCCGCTCATAAATTAGAAGCTTCGGAAGCGGATTTGGAATATGTAGAAGGGCAGTATAAAGTGAAAGGAACTGATAAGGCTATTGCCTTTGCTGATATAGCATTGACAGCATACGTTCCTCATGACTATCCAGAAGGATTAGAACCGGGATTGGATTTTTCAAGTTTCTATGATCCTGCGAATTTTACTTATCCATTCGGTGCACATATTGCAATTGTAGAAATAGACAAGGATACTGGAAGCGTTAAGGTGAAACGATTTATTGCTGTAGATGATGTGGGAAATGTAATTAACCCAATGATCGTAGATGGGCAGATCCAAGGTGGAGTCGTTCAAGGAATCGGACAAGCGCTTTTAGAAGGAGTGGCTTATGACGAGAATGGGCAAATGATTACAGGCTCGTATATGGATTATGCAATGCCAAGGGCAGACGATGTACCATTTATAGAAACAGATCGGACGACAACACCGTGTCCTCATAATCCACTTGGTGTGAAAGGAGCTGGAGAGGCTGGAGCGATTGGTTCTACACCTGCGATTGTAAATGCTGTAATGGATGCAATCTCGCATATTGCAATACGTGATATTCAGATGCCATTGACTCCAGAACGTGTATGGCGAGCCATGCAAACTTCTTAATCCAACTTCTTAATCCACAGTTACTTAGAAATAGAATATTATGATACCCGCACAATTCGAATATATAAAAGCTACTTCTGTAGATCATGCCGTGTCACTTTTATCAGAGCACGGCTATGACGCCAAAATATTATCTGGAGGGCATAGTCTCATTCCTGCTATAAAATTGAGATTGAATCGGCCTGCATACCTTATTGATATAGGCGCGATCTCTGGATTAAATACGATAACAGAAGTTGGTGATACTATCGTGATAGGAGGGAACTGCACGCATAAGCAGGTAGCCACATCACCGCTTGTCACAGGACATGTAAATGTACTGTCTCAGACAGCATCTGTCATCGGAGATATCCAAGTTAGAAATAGAGGTACTATAGGAGGCAGTCTCGCGCATGCTGACCCTGCTTCTGACTATCCTGCTACCGTATTAGCAACTGAAGCCATTATCTCAGCACAGGGGCCTAATGGCACTCGGCAGATTGCTGCAAGTGATTTCTTTGAAGGAATATTTACAACATCTTTAGAAGACGATGAAATTATAACTTCTATCAGTTTTCCTAAAACAACTAATGGCGTCTATGTCAAGTTCTTTCAATCAGCCTCCCGGTTTGCAGTGGTAGGTTGTGCGGCAGTGAAAGTCGGCAGTGGCGTAAGAATAGGTATTACTGGTGTATCTGATACGCCCTATAGAGCCTCGGCTGTAGAGTCCGCCTATGATGGATCAGATAGTGCGGCCAGTCATGCTGTAGATGGAGTAGATGTGATGGGAGATCACTTTGCTTCAGAAGAGTATCGCGGACATTTGGCGAAGGTGTTTGTGGGAAGAGCTTTGATGGCGCTGTAATGAAGTGATATATAATAGGGTATTTAGTGCCACATTTCATCATATTAAAACAACTGAATGCAAAAACAGCTAAGTTATCTATGTGGTATTTCTAATGAGCCTCTACTTGGGATAACAATAGGGGATTCCTTTGATCAATCCGTATCGGAGTTTCCCGATCATGAGGCCGTTGTATCTATACATCAAAGTATCAGACTTACCTATTCGGAATTGAAATCCAAGGTTGATCAATGTGCCCGTGCTCTAATAGCACTTGAAATAGAGAAAGGAGATCGTGTAGGCATTTGGTCTCCTAATTGTGTGGAATGGCTGATTGTGCAAATTGCAACCGCAAAGATCGGTGTCATTCTCGTTAATATAAATCCGAGCTATAGACTACATGAATTAGAATATGCACTGCATCAGTCCGGCTGCAAAGCAATTGTTGCGGCTGGTAATTTTAAACATTCTGACTATTCACAGATGATCAGAGATTTGGTTCCTGAGATTATGGAAAGCAAAGACAAGGGATTGGTGTCGCGCAAGTTACCTGAATTGCGATACGTTATTTCGCTCTCAGCAAAAGAGCAGGAGGGATTTATAATGTGGGAGGCTTTTCTAACTGAGGGATCAACCATTGATGTATCTGAATTGGTAGAACGACAATCAAGTCTGACTTTCGATGAGGCGATAAATATTCAATATACAAGCGGAACAACAGGCCATCCTAAAGGTGCAACGCTGAGTCATCACAATATCCTGAACAATGGATATCTCGTTGCTCAAATACAAAGTTTTAACCCTGAAGACCGACTGGTAATTCCTGTGCCCCTCTACCACTGTTTTGGAATGGTAATGGGTAATCTCGGATGCATCACTCATGGCGCCACCATCATATATGCGGGTCCAAGTTTCGATCCTGAAGAAGTGCTTTCCGCCATTCAAGAAGAAAAGGCAACGGCCTTATACGGAGTTCCGACGATGTTCTATGCTGAACTGCACCATCCAAATTTCCATATGTATGATATGTCATCCCTTCGTAAAGGAGTAATGGCAGGTTCACTTTGTCCTTCGGAATTGATGAAGCGCGTAAATCAGGAGATGAATATCTCTGATATGCAAATCGCCTATGGTATGACGGAGACAAGTCCCGTGAGTACGCAGACGCGACAAGATACACCATTCGATAAGCGCGTGAGCACTGTAGGAAGTATCATGCCTCATACAGAGTTGAAAGTGATCAATCCTGAGACAAAACAAGTAGTTCCGATAGGAGAGAAGGGGGAGTTGTGCACGCGTGGATACTGCGTAATGTTGGGATATTGGAATGACCCAGGCATGACAGCTGAAGCGATTGATGAAGCGCGATGGATGCATACAGGTGACTTAGCAACCATAGATGAAGATGGATATGTCTCTATCGTAGGCAGAATAAAGGACATGATTATCCGAGGTGGAGAGAATGTCTACCCCAAAGAAATAGAAGAATTTCTGGCTGGACATGCGGCTATAGAGAATGTCCAAGTAGTAGGTTTGCCAGATCCAAAATTCGGAGAAGAAATTTGTGCATGGATTCAATTAAGAAAAGATACTATTCTATCAGAAGAAGACGTAAAACAGTATTGTAAGTATCAGATCTCACACTTTAAAGTCCCTCGCTATTATCGATTCGTCAATGAGTTTCCAATGACGGTAACAGGAAAGATTCGGAAGGTGGAGATGAGGAAGCAGATGATTGAAGCGCTGGGGCTTGGGGATTAATCCAGTTAGATTTATCTACAATTCGCGTTACAATCTGGTTTGACAGAAAAGAAGTAAGCTGTTTCTATGTATCTGATTTTAAAAGGAAAGACAGAAAAAGCTCAAAGGTGAAATTGAAAAAGCATTGAGAAGTAAAAACATATTCAAGAATTAAGATCAAAAGAAAATTTAACACAGGAACAATTAGTAGAGAAATGTGGAACTACAAAAAGTTACATCTCAAGAATTGAAAATAATGCTTCGGATATCCGATTTGCAACAATTGTGAGAATCTTTAGAGAGGGGTTTAGCAAACAGCTTAAAATATCGGTAAATTGAATAAACCTACCAGCTCGTCCAATCCCAAAATTCATGAGTAGACGATCTGAAAAAGATGTAAAGTACGATTGCGAAATCAGATCTTACTGTACAATTCAATGTGCCTCGCTACTATCGTTTTGTTACTGAGTTTCTAATGACAGTAGCGTGAAAGATTAGAAAGGTGGAAATGAGGAAATTGATGATAATGAAATTGGGATTTTCGAAATAGCTGTTCACTACCAATTAAGCTCCCCTGTTACAGTTTGGTTTATCTTAATTCTTGACATCTACGATGTAGATTGATAGGTCTTCTATCTTCGCGAATATGAATGATGTTTTTCAAGACCTTGTTGTTGTGGAACTGGCTTCTGCACTTGCAGGCCCTTCTGCAGGTATGTTCTTTGCCGAGTTAGGAGCCAAAGTTATCAAGATAGAAAATGGTCCTATAGGTGGTGATGTAACCAGGCGATGGAAGTTGAAGGTGGAGACCGAAGAAGATCCTTATTCGGCTTATTATCACTGCACGAATTGGGGCAAGCAAAGTCTCATGTTGGACCTTAAGACCGAGGCGGATCAATCTATGGTACATCAGATGGTTTGCGATGCAGATATTGTTATCTCCAACTTCAGAAGTGACTCAGCAGCGTCTCTAAAAATGGATTACCATTACTTGAAATCTATAAACCCTCAGATCATCTATGGAAGCATTACTGCCTATGGGGTTGATGATCCACGGCCAGGATTTGATGCATTGATGCAAGCCGAGACTGGGTGGATGTCTATCAATGGGCCTGCAGATGGATTGCCTACTAAGATGCCTGTAGCTTTGATAGATCTATTTGCAGGTCATCAATTAAAGCAAGGTATTCTGGTCGCAATTTTAAAAAGACAACAAACAAATGAAGGTAGTCATGTGACGGTTTCTCTATACGATGCCTCGCTAGCTTCATTCGCGAACCAGTCATCTGCTTATCTCAACCTTGGAGTACATCCTGTAAGACAAGGAAGCGCGCATCCGAGTATCGCTCCATATGGCGATATTGTTGAGACAGGAGATGGGACAACGTACATTTTGGCTGTAGGCACTGATGATCAATTTCAAGGACTATGCGAAGCCATTGGTCTGTCAGAGATGAAGAGCGATCCTCGCTTCATCAGTAACTTATTGAGACAAGAACACAGAAAAGATCTAATGAGTGCATTAGGTAATGCCGTTAGCAAAATGACTTCGTATGAATTTGAACAAAGATGTGATGATTATAATGTGCCAATCGGTCCGATAAAGGAGCTATCCGATGTCTTGGGAGAGGAAGCTGCGCAGTCACTGATTCTTGAAGAAGTGTTAGAAGATGGACGTGTAAGTCGGAGAGTGAAGACTGCGGTGTTTAGGATGTTGAGTTGAAAACTAAGGGGATGCAATGATTACTTCAAATTGTTACTAAATGAACTTCTGTATCTGCCTCATAATACCTTTACACCAAATTTCTTGACTGATAGTTACTAATTACATTTTGATTTGGCTAATCACAATTTTCCGCATGGCTCTACTTAATCACATTTTCCATCTGTAATTTAGGATCTAATAGAGACATATTCATTAACTTGTTATAATTAACCATCCAATAATAAAGATTTACAATGTCTTTTTTCAACATATTGCAACTCAGGGTTTTTCTTTTAAATATCGTTTTTATTTGCTTTGGATTGAGTTCTTGCAAGCAAACTTTAAGTCCCTTGGATCTTCATTTTAAGAAAGACTATCAGGTGCGTAATTTTTATAATTCTTCGGTATTGTTGAGTAAACTTGATTTATCACAAAATGTATTGGATGATTTAATTTATCCCCAAAGCCATCTCAGTGCGCCCGGATGCGATTTTAGACAAGATGTTCAAGTACTGCATATATCCAATAACTCAGAGGCAGTGCAAGAAAGTTATGTAAACTTGGGTAAACTGTATAACTACGCCGCAATAGAAATTGATATACAAAAGCAGACCCACAAATCGGCCACCGCAAGCGCAATCTTATCTCTATATAAAGATGATAACAATCGGTTTGTTATTACACAAAGAGACATTGATGCTTTAAATAAGAAGATAACATTAGAGATATTTAAAAGTGGGTCACGGGTATTAAATCAAACATTATCCGAAGAAGGTGTTACTGCTCCGAATACTTTACGGGTTCATCTTACAGGAAAATTCCTGAATGTGCTGCTTGTTAAAAATGAAGAGTGGTCAGTCTTAGGTTCTTTCGATGTAAGTGAACATTTTGAACTCAGAGACAAATCTATATTAGATCAATTTTCAGTAAGAGCAGGAGCCAAGTTGGGAAGTGGAGAAAGTATTTCTATATCTAAACTGCAACAATATCTCACATGTGGTACTGCTCAGGCGGATCCAAAGGTGCTACACTATGAAGATGGCGCGCCAATTATAGAGGGAAACTTAATTTGGGTGGCGATGACAACGAGAGCTTATGATACCCAACTGTATCAAGGGATCTACAGTTATAACTTGGAAACCAAAGAATGGAAAATAACCGGAACTATGGTTTTTAATAAGGGCGATGGACTAATCAGACAATGGAGTGCTTCTGATGTCTTTTTTGATAGAACCGATCAGAAATGGAAAATATTTACGGTTTCGCACCGTGATGATCATATGTTATATTCTGGTGAAACTACGGCTGATCCAAGAAATGGATTGGTAGAAATAGCTTGTTCGAAAGTTAAGTATGCCTCCGTTGGTAATGAAGAAGATCCTTCAGTAATATATGATTCCAATGTGGGTAAATGGCGCATGGCAGTTTGTAAAGCGAAGGATGGATATCAAACTATACTAATGGAAGCCGATACATGGAACGGGGTATGGAAGCAGATAGCTATTTACAAACCCACATCAAGTACAGGCATATTAATCCAGAAAATAGGAGGTAAACGATATGTATTTATAGGTAGAGGTGATACGCCGTGTCCTTTGGAAGTTTTGTCTTATCCTGGCATGGAAAAAGTGGGAGAGTTAAATCTGTCAGAACACCCAATTGGAAAAAATGTCTGGCCAGCAATAATACCTGTTACCAAAGATATTGGTACAGCCTATTATTTATTAACGTTTGATAGAGATGCATGGACGGGGCAAAGAACATATGGAAATATCCATTGGTATGCTGCAGAAGAGTTTGCCTTTGGTTTTCTGGAATATGAAGAAACGGAGTAAGGGTTTACATTATAGGAATACAATAGTGCTGGGATTTTATACAAAATACTGCTACAGCAATGTATTGATATTATGATTCAA
Source organism: Saprospiraceae bacterium (assembly GCA_047634015.1). Taxonomy (GTDB): domain Bacteria; phylum Bacteroidota; class Bacteroidia; order Chitinophagales; family Saprospiraceae; genus JAJRXG01. The sequence continues at coordinate 412 of JBLIDB010000095.1, read as the reverse complement.
GCACCATTAATATAGTAGAACTTAAAAAAGTAAGTGAGGACCATATATATTATGGGACATAATGTCTATACTAATTGTCCAATTTTTGCATTGTTACATACTTTTGGATGCAATGTTGAGAGATCTTAGCGTAAAAAAAATATCTTCTTTCAAAATAAGACATCAGATGTTGTTTATTTGTTCATTAGAAGGAGAAAGGCTATTTTGTCCAAGATGAGTATCCGTCGGAGCATCTACATCTATAGATTTCCGGTATTAAAATTATTGGGTAAGAGCTTATGAATCTCTGTTATTTTGGTATCATTAATGTTCTCAAGAACATAAGTGAGCCACTCCCTGGGATTAACATCATTTAGTTTACAAGAGGCGAAGAATGAGTACATCATAGCGATTCGCTGTGCTGCAGGATGTG
>JBLIDB010000094.1:0-17490 GCA_047634015.1 Saprospiraceae bacterium | reverse complement strand
AGAAAGCACCAGAGAAATAATTCGAAAAGGAAGAAGCAACAAGGTCAAGCATAGAACAAAACGACTCTACCATCCCTCTTATAAGCCAATTCCTTAACTGAACGACATTGGGTTGTAGGCTGTAATTGTATCCATTCCCTTGCTTTTGATATTCCGCATAGTCGCCGCCAAAATTATTCAATATTTGTCCACTTGCGTATTTTAAGACGAGATCAGGAAACTTGCTTTCCAATTTTTGAGGATCTGTCTCAGAATGTAATAAAAGATATGTCAGTGCCGAAAAATTTATGAAATTTAGCTGTTCAATAAATTCAAGCGATTTTGAAGAAATAAGCATGAGCCCACTCCGAAAAGTGAGGATCATCAGAAAATGGAAGATTTTGGATGATATTTTTACTTTTCGAACCTCGGTGATACCTGAGCATCAGGGAGGTGAGAATAATGGAAATATCGCCAAAAGGGCCGTTTCCCGATATTATGACTTTCTGGAATGGACTCAAGCATATCGAATGCCAGATGACTATTGGGTGGTAAATCTTCTATCACCCCCGTGACCGTAAAGTTATTGTCATTCTGGGGTATAACAAGCGTCTGCCCAATTGGGTTGGTATCTTTAAAATAATTCTTAGCAAGCGTTTTGGTGAGGATAACGCTTTGAGGCTTAATAAGTGCTTCACTAGGGTTGCCTTCTAATAACTTGAGATCAAAGATATTGAAGAAATTGCTATCGGCCCACATATACTTACTCTCCTCATAAATTACACCATTGTGTTTTATTACAAGTGGGTTGCCAGCAAAATAGAATAATCTTGTAGCATCTTCAACTTCAGGATATTCATCCTTTATAGCGTCTGCATACGAATGCGGAATGATTGCATAATCTCTGGTTCTACCCGGATAACTTCTCTCTAATGCTACGCTATAAATACGTTCCCCTTTCTTGTGCCATTTGTCATAACTCAATTCATCGTTGACATAGGTAACGATAATCATAAAGCAAGCAAGCCCTATTCCAAGTCCAAATATATTAGTAGCAGTATACCCTTTATGACGCATGAGATTGCGAATTGCAATTTTCAGATAGTTCTGTATCATAATGGATGTATATTATTATAAAATAACTGACTCTATTTTCTACTTTCTACAAATTGCAAATGTGGTACGAGTATTCTTTTCAGCAGGCACTTCTGATTGTCCTTTTCTCATTACTCTCGTCTCAAGGAATTTATCGGATTAGAAAAAGCGGACCTTGCCGTCTGAAAACTCACCGTTACCCACGCAATAAGCATAGCTATACTAGCGGCAAGAAAGAATATGCCAATGCCAATAGGTATCCTATAGGCAAACTCCTGCAACCAACTATTCATGAGATACCATGAGATCGGAGAGGCAATCATGGCCGCAATGATGACCAACCAGGTGAATTCTTTAGAAAGTAACACCATGATATTCGTCGTAGACGCACCCAATATTTTTCTAATGCCTACTTCTTTTTTCTTTTGCTCCGCCGTAAATGAGGCCAAACCCGCTAGTCCAAGACAAGCAATAAATATGGCCAACAAGGCAAAAATCCCAAAAATCTTCCCTTGACGTTCTTCTGCCCTATAAAGGGCTGCATCGTTCTCATCAACGAAGGTATACTCGAAGGTTACATCGGGGTTAAACTTGGTATAAACATCTTCGATATAACCAATCGTCTTTGAAATATTATCAGGATGTATGCGGACAGCATAGTTCCAGGCCATATTTGGAGCTACAAAATATACTGTAGGGATAATTGGATTTTTTAGTGTTTCAAAATGAAAATCTTTGATGACACCTATCACTTGTCCGTCGCGTTCGACCCATTGTCCTTCATCCCAATCGGTAATCTCAGAACTACCAAATGTCTTTCCCACAGCAGATTCATTCGTCCAACCCAAATCTTTCACTGCCGCTTCGTTAATAACAAATGCGACTTTCTCATCACTGGGGAAATCGCGAGAAAAACTTCTGCCCGCTGCCATTTGAAACCCCATTGTTTCGATGAAACCAAAATCCGTCCATACTGTTTGCATACCTTTACGCTGATCTTCTGGTATACCTTCTGGTCTGGTGCCTAATGAACTACTAAGCCTTCCTGGAGGAACTCTGGAAGAACCGGCTCCAGACAATACAGAGGGGTTCTTTAGCAACTCACTGGTAAACTCCTCGTATCGACCTCTCATATCTCCTGGGGCACCCATCAGAACAATATGCTCTTTGTCAAAACCTAAATCCATGTTCTTACAATAGTCGAGTTGCTGATAGACTACTCCTGTTACAATCAATAAAAAAATAGAAGTAGCAAATTGAAAAGCTACCAATACTTTTCTTAGAAGACCGCCTTTGCTACCAGTATTCAACTTTCCAGAAAGGACATTAACAGGTTTAAAAGAAGATAACATCAAAGCTGGATAAGATCCGGCGGCAATCCCAACGAAAAGGGTAATGACCAATAGACCGACCAATAATGGACCATTATCTAATAAATTCAAAGTCAACTCTGCTTCGGCAAGTCTATTGAAAAATGAAAGACTTATTCTGGCGAATAATAAGGCCAGCAATAATGATATGAATGCCAAAATTGTACTCTCGCTTAAAAATTGTCCAATGAGTTGAGATTTCATGGCCCCTACAACCTTTCTAAGTCCTACTTCTCGTGCTCTGAGGCTTGATTTAGCAGTAGACAAATTCATAAAATTAATACATGCGATTATTAAAATGAACAAGGCAATAAATGAAAATGAGTATACATAGACGATATCACCCCCAGCTGAATAAGAGCTTATATCCTGTGACTTGAGATACACATCAGGAAGTGGCTGCATGATGATTTCGGGAGAAGCTTTCTTCCAATCTTCTAATTTAATACCAACGAATTTTGCTAAACGGTCTTTATAATCCGCAGGCCTCACATTATTAGATAACATGGCATATGTCTCAACATATCCTTCTCCCCAATTCTCTAAAACAATGCGAGAAAAAACCTGCTTCGCACAATTCATTGATACCATCATATCAAAATTGAATCGCGAATTTTTAGGCATTTCCTCCATGATACCGGTTACTACAAAATCCATATCTCTAATCTTGAGCGTCTTTCCAATACCATCCTCCTCACTAAAATACTTCTTACTTATTTCTTCCGTTATAACCAGTGAAAATGGATCTTTTAGCGCTGTAAGTGGGTCGCCTTTTATAAGATTAAAATTAAAAACCTCAAAGACTTCAGGCTCTACAAATGCGAGATGTTCTTCTACATAAGTCTCATCTTTATAATCAACAGACTCTCCGCCTTGTGGGGCAAATCGAATAATGTGATCCATATCTGGAAAATCGATTTCTAATTCATCGGCTAGACGATATGGCCCAATAGCTCTTTGGGTTTTGGCCCCAGTTTGTGGATTGGTCACCTGGAGATTAAGTCTGTATATTTTGTCTTTATTAGCATGGAAATTATCGAAGCTTATCTCTCTCTGAACGTAGAGCATAATCAAGATGACACACGCCATACCTATGGCCAATCCCAAGATATTGATTGTGGTATATCCCTTGTATCTAATAAGGTTTCGGATAGCGATTTTAAAATAATTCTTGATCATGATAATTCTTTTTATATACTATTATTCAAGTTTTGTCTGTTTCTCCAAATAAATAAATGACGCTATTCCGTTCGTAAACTTTCTACAGGATTAGCCATTGCTGATCGTAATGAGTGAAATCCTACTGTTAGGAATGCTACTAAAACTGCAGCTAGACCAGCGATGATAAAAACCCAAACATCTATATCTGTCTTATATGCGAAGTTGGCTAACCATTCTCTCATAAGATACCAAGCCAACGGCACCGCAATCGCAAGAGCCAATAATACTAAGACCATAAAGTCCTTTGATAAAAGACCAACAATTCCTGTAATAGATGCACCTAATACTTTTCTTATTCCAATTTCCCTTCTTCTTCTTTCTGTAGCAAATGAAGCCAGGCCAAAAAGCCCAAGACATGCTATAAAGATGCCCAGTCCCGAGAACAAACTAAAAATCTTTCCGACGCGCAGTTCCGTTTGATATATCCTTTCAAAGGACTCATCCATGAATGCATAGGAAAACGGTTGACCAGGCGCCATTTTTTGCCAAACACTTTCAGCATGAGCTATAGCATCTTCAGGATTCCCCGTAGCTAATTTGATAGATAACGAACCTGCACTTGGCGATAACATGAGACTCAATGCGCCGATATTTTCTCGCAGGCTTTCAAAATGAAAATCTTCTACTACCCCTATTATCCTCATCGGTACCATTGTACTTGAAAAATCAGCGCCAATGTTACTACTTCCATACAGAGAATGGTCCAGAGGATTCTCGAAACCTAGTAGCTTAGCAGCCGTCTGATTGATAATGACTGCCTGAGAATCTGTAGCCATATTAGAATCAAATGACCTCCCTTCTATAAGGTTCATACCCATCGTCTCAACATAATCCTCATCTATGTCCCATATCTGAATAGAGACACAATTGTCTTCTCTGACTTCTGCACTCTTGCATAATGGAGAATTGCTCCGAGAAGATGGTGTTGGAAGAAAACTACTGAAAGATGCGCTCTTAATATCCGCATGTGAGACTAGCTCTTGTTTATATGCTTTTTTATTGTTACCAAGCGCATAAGCATCATTCAATACTAGTACTTGCTCTCTTTCAAAACCCATCTTTTTATTCTGAATGAAGTTCATTTGTTTTTGAATGCCCAGTGTTCCTATGATCAATATCGCCGCAATCATAAATTGAAATATCACCAAGCCGTTCCTCAAATTGACATTACCATACTTACTTGGCAGTCTACCGGAAAGCGTATGTATTGGTTTAAATCCTGAAAGATAAAAAGCGGGATAACTTCCAGCCAATAGCCCTACCACTAGCACTCCGAGAATTGACACACTCCAAAATAACGGATCGCCATAGGGGATGACCAATTCTTTATTGGCGAGTGTATTATATGCGGGAAGCGTTACTTGAGCGATTATCAAACTGATAACATAGGCCGCAGCTGAAAGAACAAGTGATTCGCAAAGAAATTGACTCACTAAATTTCTCTTTAGAGAACCTAATACCTTTCGCATGCCAATTTCCTTGGCTCTAAGCGCAGATCTTGCGGTTGTCAAATTCATGAAATTGACACAGGCAATAATTAGGATAAAAAATGCAGCAGATAGAAATATCCACACATGTTGAATACTGCCATTGGCTCCAAGTTCAGCGACCAAATCAGAATGTAAATGAATATCTTTTAGAGGCTGATAAAAATAATGGATATAAGCACCACTTGCTATCATTTCATCATAAGACACTCCCATCATCGTTTCGATCTGAGGGGCCGTATATTTGCTCATGATGTGTGGCGATACTTTAGACTCAAAGGCAGTATGATCTACACCTTCTTTGAGTACATAATATGTGGGGAAATTATTACTCAACCAGATTCCATTATTGGCCTCTGTCATACCTGTTAAACTGATAAAGAAATCAGCTTTGAAATGAGTATTGCGAGGAAGGTCTTTTATCACACCCGTCACTTCCAGCACCGTCTCGTCATCAATTGTCAAGGTCTTCCCAAGAGGATCTTCATTCTTGAAATATTTAGATTCCATTGAGGCACTAATGACTACCGAATTAGGCTCTGTTAATGCGGATTTGTCTCCTTTAAGAAGCGCCAAGTCAAATACGTCAAATAAAGTGGAGTCCGCATACAAAACATCCCGTTCTTTATAATTTTGAGCTGTTCTCTTCACAAGAACTGATCCGTAATCTCTGAATTTTACTGCCGCCTCAACCTCTGGAAAGTCATCAATTAATGCTTGTGCCAATGGAGCAGGTGATACTGCATAGCTTTGATTTTTGCCACCAAAATTAATTTCAGATGCCACTCTATAAGTCCTATCGGCTTTCTTATTCCACTTGTCATAGCTAAGTTCATCAGCCACCCACAATAAGATTAATAAACAGCATGCTATACCTATTGATAGCCCAACGACATTAATGATGGAATTGCTATTATTCCTCGTAAGATTTCGAAAGGCTAATTTTAAATAATTTTTATACATCTTCTATTTTTAATTATTCTGACTTCAAACTTTTCATTGGGTTGTCAGTAATAGGTTTAGTCATATGGGCAATCGTCATCCGTAATTGCTGACGCTCCCAATCTTTTGCTTTTACAAAAGTCAACGGAACATATTCCGCTTTAGAAATGTCGATATAGTATAGCATCCATTCATCTGATTAATTTTGCTCAAGTTCTTGTAGATAAAAGAAGTTCTATTCAGATCTCAAGCTATTCACCGGAGTCACTGTTGCCGATTTAATAGCGTGAAAACTTACTGTCACAAGTGTAATCACAATTGCACCAGACCCTGCAGCGACAAAAATCCACCAAGAGAAATCTGTCCTATATTCAAAATTCTGAAGCCAATTGCTAAGAGTATAGTATGCAATGGGTATTGCTATAAAGCAAGATATGAAGACCAATACTACAAAATCTCTGGAGACCATCGTCCAAATATTAAGTATTGAAGCACCTACTATTTTTCGAATTGCAATTTCCTTAGTTCGTTGCTCTGTAACAAAGGATGCTAAGCCAAATAGTCCAAGACAACTGATAAATATGGCTAGCACCGCAAAAATGCTGGAGAGGACCCCAATTCGTTCTACTGCAGCGAATTTCCGACCATGCGCTTCATCAACAAAACGATAGTCAAATGGCATGGCTGGAATATATTCACTAAATACTTCTTTAATCAATGCCAGAGATTCTTCCGTGCTTTTATTAGGATTGAGTTTCATCGTCATACAATCCATTTTAGTTCTGCTACTATTACCAACCGTGTAGATAGTTGGTTGAATGGCTTGAAAAGGAGATTCCATAAGCATATCATTAATAAGTCCTACTACTATGAATTTTACTGCTGATGCGCCATTTCCGCTTTCAATCACTTCTCCAATAGGGTTTTTTAAATTCATATATTCTGCGGCTGTTGCATTCAGGATTAAGGCCGTAGAGTCAGCTCCATATTCCTTTGAAAAATCACGTCCATCTATGATCTCCCAATCAACAGTTTTACCATATTCATGGGTTACTCGAATGGAGGCAAAATTAACTTGAGCATTCGGATCTTTCCCCTCCCAAGAAATATCCCCATCAACTGAAAAAATACCCGTCAATGGACTACTTGATTCAGACATTTCGGTAATGGCCTGTTTGTTTTTTAGTACTGTGCTAAGCAAGTCATATTTTCCTTTAAAATCGGGGGAGTTACTCCATATCATGATGGCACCATTTGTATCATATCCCATGGGACGGTCCTTTGTAAACTGAATTTGTTTTTCAACTACAATAGCACCAATAACAAGCGCAATGGAAATCGTAAATTGAAGGATCACAAGCCCCCTTCTAAAAGTCACAGCAGATTTCCCTGTTTTAAAGGTTCCTTTGAGTACTTCAACCGGACGAAAAGAGGACAAGTATAAGGCGGGGTAACTTCCTGCCAATAATCCAGTGATTATAATAAACCCAATAGCTATCCCCCAAAATGCAAAGCGATTAATAGGAAGTATTATATTCTTATCTGCCAATTCATTGAAATAAGGAATCACTAAATACACCATGCTAATGGTAACAACAAATGCCAATAGAACTACCAAAAACGATTCCGTCATAAACTGACTAATGAGTTGGCTTCTCATGGATCCTAATGACTTACGGATGCCCACTTCCTTTGACCTCTTTTCAGACTGTGCTGTGCTTAAATTCATGAAATTAATACATGCAAGCACTAGTACCAGTATTCCGATTATACTAAAAAGCCAAACGAATTGAATGAGTCCTCCTGTTTGCATTCCATTTTTCCAATTAGACTTTAAATGCCAGTCTGCCATTGGATGAAGAAATAGTTGAGGGTTATAAGCTTTTTCAAATTCACCAATATGCTCATGAGTGACCATTTTGATTTTATTGCTTACTTCCTGCATATCCACCTGATCTGCCAATTGGACGAATAATTGGAAAGATCCCATGTCCCAATTATTCTGTTCCCGAGCATTTTTTATCCAATCTTGTGAAGAAACAAAAAGCTCCCAGGAAGACATGAATGCAAGACCGTGGAGACTAGAGTTTTTCGGTAGATCTTCATAAATGCCAGTAACCGCAACATTCATTTCATTATTGATTTTCATCAATTTCCCCATTGGGTCAATATCCCCAAAAATCACATTAGCAGTAGATTCTGACAATAAAATAGAGCTTGGTTCTACCAATCCATCATTAGTACCTTTCAACATATTCAAAGAGAAGAGTTGTATCGCATCCTTCCCCATATAATTTCCATTCTTCGTGACTTTTTTGTCTTTATAGGAAAGGACTTGCTCTTGCTCCCAAAAGGAAGTTACCAAGTATTTAAAATCACTTCCATATCTGGATCTGAGTTCCTCTTCCAAAGGAATCGGAATTATTGGATGGGTTTCTACATGCCCATTTATCTTACGATGTTGCATTACCTGCGCATTGCGATCAGAGTTTACATGGTAATTATCAAAAGATAATTCGTCCTGAACCCATAAACCAATAAGCATAGCCGTTATCATTCCTATAGCCAGCCCTCCAATATTGATAACGGAATATCCTTTTTTTCTGAGAAGGATTCGATAGGCTATTTTAAAATATTTTTTATACATCAAAGTATCTTTATTCGTTTCTGAGAGATTGAATTGGATTAGCAATTGCAGCTTTTACTGTCTGATATCCTACAGTCATTCCGGCAATGACAATGGCCAAGAAAGCCGGCAAAGCAAACATCCATACTTGCAATTCAATCGTATATTGGAAAGTTGTGAGCCAATCACTCAATATGAACCATGATATCGGAATGCCTATGAGCAGACCAAGACTCACTAGGATCAGAAATTCTTTGGATAGAAAGCCAACCAAATTATAAATACTGGCCCCTAATACTTTTCTTATACTTATCTCTTTACTTTTCTGCTCTGCGAAGAATGTCGCCAGACCTAGTAAACCAAGACATGAAAGAAAAATGGAAAAGACAGCAAAATACTTGGCTAAGGTTCCAGTCAATATTTCACTTTTATAGAATTTTTCATATTGCTTATCTACAAATTCGTAGTGAAGTGGCACATCGGGAAGAATGGTTTTAAAGCTGGCCTCCATTCCGCTCAGGGCAGCGCTAATCTTCGTATCGCTCGATTTAACAAAAAGCCACCCTGCATCCTCACTATCAAGTAAGAAAGCTGCTGGTTTTATTTTTTCATATAGAGATTGGTTATGGAAATCCTTCACCACACCTATAATTTGGCGAGGACTCCCCCACCATTGAATAGTCTTTCCCACAGGTTCTTTTAAACCCATTATTTCAATAGCGCTCTCATTGAATACGAGACTGGTAGTATCATAGATCGATCCCTCCCTATAGTATCTGCCAGCCACTAAAGGGACATCAAAGACATCAAGAAAATTACTTGCAGTCCAGACCATTTGAAATTCCATATTCTCCTGATCTGGTCTTTTTCCGGGCCATCCGACACCACTCGTAGAGGCCTGCATATCCAGTGGCGAAGGTCCTACAACTGTCACATCTACGATGCCTTCTTGTTTTAATAATTCATTGCGTAAAGCATCATAGCTTTCTGTGATTTTAGCATCTTGATGAATCATTACCAAATTGTCTTTGGCAATACCCAAGTTTTTATTCTTTATATACTGCACTTGTTGCTCTACTACCAGCGCTCCTACAATCAGCAATAAGGCTAAGACGAACTGCATGACTACAAGACCTTTTTTCAGAAAGCCTTTACCAGACTTCAAGGGAAGTGAACCACTTAACACATTTATCGGTCGGTATTGAGACAAAACGAAAGATGGGTAAGCTCCTGCAAGAATAGTGGTTAATATAAATATGGAAAAGATGCCTATCCAGATAATCGGTTGTGTAAGATCCAGATGGAGCATTTTCTCTGTAATGATATTTACTTGAGGTAAGGCTGCTTTCGCAAATAGAATGGCCACACCTATCGAGATAAATGTGATCATACCTGACTCTATCAAGAATTGCGTAATAAGCGAACGCTTGCTTGCACCAATGGTCTTTCTAACACCTACCTCCTTCGCTCTTTTGGAGGCCCTGGCTGTGGCGAGATTGACAAAATTAATGCATGATATGAACAGCAGTAAAAGCGCAGCAATGCCAAATGTTTTGACATATTCAATCCTTCCACCTGTAACATTAGCCCGTTCATCAAATTGACCATATAGATAATGATCGGCGAATTTTTGAAGGAGAATACCTTCTTTCCTATCCTTATCCTGATGCTCCTGATATATGTCCTCAATCTTCTGAGCAGTTAGGGCGACATCTGCACCTTCAGCTAACAATAAAGCACCCTGGGTTCCAGAATTCGTCCATTCTAACATCCAGTCATTTCCGTTTAGATAGGAATCAAAACTGTAAATAAATTCATTTTGAATAGATGAATTATCAGGAAAATTGGCATAAACGGCTTCCACTATAAAGTCTCCGATATCATGCATATGGAGGGTTTGCCCCAAGGCAGTACGCTCCCACTTTGGGCCATACAGCGTGGTGGCCAATCTCTCGGAGAGGGCAATAGCATCTTTCTTTTTGTCTAATTGTGTGATATCACCTATGAGAATTGGATATGAGAATATTTCAAAGTATGCAGCATTTCCATAGCTACCTGCTGCCCGAATTGTGAGATCCTCTCGCTGGATTGTCTCTTCAAAACTTCGACCCAATAACGTATATTGAAGGACTTCAGGCAATTCACTTTGGGCCGCAGCAAGAACGGGATATGACACGCTATTATATACATCCAGACTATTACCTTCTAAGGGTATAGTCCGTTTCATACGATAAATGTTGTCACTCTTATCATGAAATCTATCCGTACTCCATTCATCTTGAACCCATAGCAACATAAGGAGGGTCACTGCAAGTGAGATAGAAAGACCTACTATATTTATAAGAGAATATCCCTTCTGATTAAACAGATTTCGAAAAGCAATTTTCGTATAACTTCGTAACATAATTCTGTCTTTTTATAAATTATAATTATTCCAATTGAGACTTCAAACACCTCGGCATTTAGTAAAAACCTCTAGGTTACCTTGGTGTCTTTTTTAATAAACCCATCACTCAACCTGACGATTCGCGTACCATACTGAGCATTTTCCTCCGCATGTGTGACTTGGATGATAGTCATCCCCTCAGCATGGAGCGTTCTAAATAATTCCATGATCATTTGGCCTTGTTCGGTATGGAGATTGCCCGTAGGTTCATCAGCTAATAATAATTTAGGCTTTCCAATAATCGCTCGGGCCACCCCTACTAATTGTTGTTGTCCTCCAGAAAGTTGATTTGGAAAAAGATCTTTCTTAGCAACTATATTAAACCGATCAAGTATATCGGCCACTATAGCCTTTCGCTCCCGACTTTTGACATTCCTATAGAGTAGTGGAGTTTCAATATTCTCGTATACCGTTAATTCCTCAATAAGATGATACGCTTGAAATACAAATCCCAGATAATGCTTATGAATCTCCGTCCTTCTCTTCTCTTTAAACTTATGTACCGGTTCATCTAGAAAATGATAAGATCCGCTATTGCCTTCATCAAGCATGCCAATGATATTTAGCAATGTCGTTTTGCCGGATCCACTGGGTCCCATAATCGTTACAAACTCTCCTTCATTTATTTTCAAAGAAATATCTCGAAGAACCCAGCTTTTCTGAAGACCGGATCGGTAGTACTTTTCTATGTTTTCTAATTTAATCATAGGATAATTGAAGTAATTATTTTGGTGGAACAAACGAATGAGAATAAGATGTTGAGAAAGAATGACAAGGGAAGAGTTCTGTATCCCAAATTAGCTACACAGCTATTCTTTAGAATCTACATCATCCCCTCCTTCAAACCCTACTTTTCAACGACCGCTACAATTCTCTTCTTCAATTTGAATATGTGTTTACAAATACTGCTTCACAAGATTCTCTGTAACAACTTTAACGTCTAACATTCTTATAATTCTATTACCAAACTCTGCACAATACTGTGAGTGTGTCACCATTACAATAGTGGTTCCTCCATCATTCAGCTTTGAAAGTATGCGCATGACATCATCACCATTAGAACTATCCAAATTTCCTGTAGGCTCATCCGCTAAGATTAACTTGGGATGATTAACGATAGCTCTGGCTACAGCTACTCTCTGCTGCTGACCACCGGACAACTGTTGTGGGAAATGATTCCTCCGATGCATGATACTCATGTCTTCCAATAGTTCTTCCACCCTTGCTTTTCTATCACTGGCTGGAACCTTGGTGTAAAGCATTGGCAACTCCACATTTTCATATACCGTAAGCTCATCAATAAGATTAAAACTTTGGAAGACAAACCCCAAATTGTGCTTTCTAATATTGGAACGACCTCTTTCCGATAAATGACCAATCTCCTCCTCTTGGAAGAAATATTCGCCAGAGCTAGGACTATCTATCATTCCTAAGACATTGAGTAAAGTAGACTTTCCACAACCAGAAGGTCCCATTATGGATACAAATTCTCCTTCTTTAATTTCTATATCAAGTTCGTTTAGTGCCGTAGTCTCGACTTCATCTGACTGATACACTTTGACTAATTTGTTAGTTCTTATCATAGTTAATTGTTTAGAATTATCTTATTACAAATTTTATTTTTTTAATACCAATTCGTCATTGTCTCCAAAATTTTCATAACTCGATGTGATGACAATCTCACCAGGAGAAAGGCCTTCTAATATTTCATAAGAATTAGGATTTTGCTGTCCTACTCTTATCTGCCTTCGGCGAGCAATATTCCCTGAAGGATCCACGACATAAATCCAGTTACCACCAGTGGTCTGATAAAAACTTCCTCGGGCTATTAGCAATGCTTCTTGCTCGGCACTAAGTTGCAATTTCACTGAGACGGTCTGTCCCCTTTTAATACCCTCAGGTACTGGTCCTTTGAATAACATATCCGCTTCAAAAGTACCATTGGTCACTTGCGGGAATATCTTCTGAATATAAAGGCTATAACTCTCTCCTGCAAAATTGAAAGAGCCTTCCTGCTGCGTAAAAATCCTCGAAATATAAAATTCATCTATCCTTACCCGAATTTTAAAATTGCTCAAATCATCAATCTGAGCTATTTGCGAACTCTCGATAATCAACTCTCCTAATTCTGAATTTAAACCAGAAAGTTGTCCTGAGATTGGAGCTTTTATAATAAGGTTGTCCAGGCTTTGTTTGGCTATGACAAGATTGCGCTGCATTAGATTCAATGAAATTTCCATCTGTGCTTGTTGCAAATCTGTAGACAAGCTATCCTTTAAAACGGTTCTTTCTAATAATGATTTTCTTAATAAAAGACTCTCGTATTCATCACTGGAATCAGTAAATTCCACTTCAGAAATGACACCGTCAGCATAGAGTGATTTATTTCTCGCCAGACGTCTCGTCAAAACGGCCAATCTATAATTCACATCAATAGCCGTCTCCTTGAGGTTGAGACTATTTTGCTCCATCATTAGACTCAGGTTTCTTATCTGATTGATTTGAGAAATTATAGTGGCCTCTTGATTCAAATAATTGAGTTGGAGGTCCGGATTACTCAGTCGAAGGATAGATTGACCAGCTTTGACCATAGTACCATCTTCAATAAATTTTTCTTCTACTCTTCCCCCTTCTATGGCACCGATCAATACATTTTTAATCGGAAGTACAACCCCAGTGACAGGGATGAATTCTTGAAATATGCCCGTCTTTGCCGTATCTATCAAAAGCCGCTCAGTTTGCACGTTGAGTTTGGACGTCCCGGCTGAGCTATACATCTCTTTTGCGAAAAAGCCAGCAGCCGCAAGGACAATCACGATAAGCACTATTTTCTGCCATGTCCACTTTTTCTTCTTTATCTTTTTATCCATATATAAATTGTAGTAATCTGCTTATAAATATTGTTCAATCAATTGGAATCCAGAGGTATTTACTGGATGGATTCATACAATAGGCTACTATAGCTATGCCAAAAACCATAATCCGTTGATATTCAGCTTATTATAAAATTTAAAAATAAATTTCATCCAGAAATTAGTACGAAAATGAACTATTGGTGTACGTTATTGAACAGTAGGATGATTATGATATAAGCCCTTGAACAGCTCGAAAGATCGAAATTACAATTGCAATTTGGAGGAAGGTCTTCTGATCTTAGTTTCCGTTCTATCCCTCTTTCGGAAAGGATTCATGTATGAAAATGAACAGTTGGTAGAAACACCGTTCGATACCGACCACTTTTGAGTAAGTTAGACCTATGAAAAGTGATGGAAAGATATTGATAGTTGATGACGAAGAAGACATTGCTTTTTCTCTAAAGCTATTACTCAAACAACACTACAAGGTCGTAACAACAGAAAATAACCCTTTTCATATCCCCCGATTGATCAGTCAAAGAAGTCCTGACATTGTGATCCTCGACATGAATTTCAGTAGAGGCAGAACTGATGGAAGTGAAGGTCTACACTGGTTGATGAAAATCAAAGAAATCGATCCCACCATTCAAGTATTAATGGTTACCGCATACAGTGATGTTGCTACCGCCGTGGAAACCTTAAAATCAGGCGCCACAGACTTTATAGAAAAGCCCTGGAGGAATGAAAAACTCGTGGCAACAGTTAAGAGTGCTTTCGAGCTAAGATCGACGTTATCCAAAGTAAAAAGTCTCACGGAACAAAACCAACTGCTCAATAAGACCTTAGATGAACCCTTCAGTGAGATGATAGGTACATCTCCGCAAATGCATGACATATACAAGACGATCGACAAAGTTTCTAATACAGACGCGCATGTCCTGGTAATGGGTGAGAATGGGACAGGAAAAGAACTCATTGCTCGGGCAATTCATAGAAAGTCAAAAAGACATGATCAGGTATTTATTCCAGTAGATCTTGGGGCAGTGGCGGAGACGCTTTTTGAATCAGAGCTATTTGGCCATAAGAGAGGCGCTTTCACCGATGCCTACGAGGACAGAATTGGTCGATTTGAAGTCGCAAATAAGGGCACAATCTTTCTCGATGAAATAGGCAATGTAAGTCTACCGCTTCAGTCAAAATTACTCCATGTGCTACAACATATGAAAGCAAGACCCGTCGGAAGTAGTCAGGAAATAGATCTCGATACCCGGGTCATATGCGCGACCAATATGCCGCTCTATGATATGGTAGAAGAGAACACCTTCCGACAAGACCTCTTATACCGTATCAACACAGTGGAGATTAACGTGCCACCTCTTAGAGAAAGAAAAGGGGATATTCCCCTTCTTGTTGACCACTTTATGACGCAACTAAAACAAAAATACAACAAACCCAATATCAAACTTCACCCACAATCTCTTTCTAAATTAGAGGCTTATTTTTGGCCAGGAAATATTAGAGAATTGCGACACCTGATGGAAAGAGCTGTGATATTAGCGGATGACGATATTATAACACCCCATGAAGTAATAGCACCACAAAGTCGCCACAAAAACAAGACTTTCTCTCTTAATCTTGACGAGTTGGAACGAAAGTCTGTTCTTAAAGCACTAGAAATTCACCAAGGAAATATTACTAAAGCCGCCAAGGATCTGGGTATCACCAGAGCTGCGCTGTATAGAAGAATAGAGAAGTTTGATATTAAATAAGGAATGGTAAAGAAATAAAGTACCATATTTTACGGCGGCTATTTATTTCGCCGGCAAGGCAAAAGACGCAAACATAGCCATAGCTATGGTGCGTAATTTTAATGATGTCGAAGGAAGAAAGATACCTCCAACCGGCCTGCGGCAAGCAGGAAGTGTTATGTTGTTTTTTACCATTCCTTTATCAAATCTTAAGATGCTAAAATAATAGGATGTCCATTGAAAAAGAATTTACATTAGACCAATTCAGGACTCAGGTTATTGTCCATATTGTCATCATCACGGTGATATTAATGGCAGAGACCTATCTGGCATTAAATGGTCAGTCATATATTACTTTAACTTTTCTGGCAGTTCTACTTTTTTATTTTATTTATAAGCTTTTTGCAATTGTTAATAAGACGAATCGAGATCTCACGAACTTTCTCATGAGTATCAGGTTTGACGATTATGAGACGACATATAGTCAAAAAAAGGACGGATCTGGAGACAAGACATCATTGTATAATGCCTTTAACCTGATCACTGGGAAATTCAGGGATATAAGATCTGAGAAAGAAGCGCAACATCAATTCTTGTTTGCCCTTATAGAACAAGTAGATACTGGATTAATCTGCTTTGATGATCAGGGAAGAACAATCTTGATGAATGATGCACTTCAGCAATTATTACACAAATCCTACTTGCCTTCGATAGAATCTCTCAAGAAAGTCAATGAACAACTATATGAGACACTAGTGAATTATGTTCCTGGCGCTCGCCAGTTATTAAAAATTCAAGTACAAAATGATCTTCTTCAACTAACCATAGTTGGTAATTTTTTCAAGTCAAATGATCAGACACTGAAGCTTTTTTCTTTTCATAATATCAATTCCGAACTAGATGTACAAGAAATGCGCTCGTGGGAGAAATTGATCAGAATTCTTACACACGAAATCATGAATTCTGTGACACCTGTGGTATCCCTCGCAGCAACTACAGATGTCATTTTACGGGAGGCTACGGGAATAGAAGAAAGCACTCGCGAAGACATCCACCAAGCGATCAAGGCCATTCAAAAGAGAAGTGAGTTGCTATTGGATTTTACCCGTAAGTACCGAGAGCTTACAAGGATACCTATACCTGAAGTGGCAGATTTTGATATCAAAGAATTATTGGAGCGACTCATCGTCCTGCATACTGCCGAAATAGATGAGAAGAAGATCAGTGTCGTAAGACAATTTCCATTGCATAAAGTCATCTTAAAAGGTGATGAAAGTATGTTAGAACAAGCTTTTATGAATCTTATAAAGAATGGTCTCCAGGCGCTGGATGGGCGTCAAGAGCCGAGAATAGAAATAGGTCTGCGGAAGACAGGGACAAAAATTGTGGTACAGATCGCCGACAATGGTGATGGCATTGAAGAGACTATGTTGGATCAAATATTTGTGCCATTTTTTACAACTAAGAAAGAAGGGTCTGGCATCGGATTAAGTCTGGGTCGTCAAATCATCCTATTGCACCATGGAAGCATTAATGTAAGTAGTCAGCTTGGCAGAGGGACCGTCTTTACTATTAAGCTTTGACAAATAATAGATGAGCTTATCCAGAATTTTGTGTTTATGATCTGGGCTTTAGATTCATTTTTGATATTGTATAATTCTGTTTTCAAAGTGAATATACAGTTGATTATATATTTGTGCCCACCCGAAGCGAGATTTTTC
>JBLIDB010000093.1:0-17561 GCA_047634015.1 Saprospiraceae bacterium | reverse complement strand
CTAATTTTCTACTTAGTTCCAATGCACTAATACCCCCCTTTGTAGTACTCACATAATAGATTATCCAAAAGGCCTTGACCAAAGAAAATCGACATCTATGGAATAATGTGTGCACCGTTACACTCGCTTGGTAGTGACACCTTGTACACTTCTTGGTATGTAACCCATTGCTTTTGCAAGCATTAGTGTGTTTACACCTTCTGCAAACAAAACTTCGGCCGTTCCATTTTAGTTCTGCTAAATATTAAAAGCAAGCTTCTTCAGTCCCAAATTTCTCTTGAAATTCAAAAATTGATAGGTTTTCTAATTGTTATCCTTTGATATACAACGAGTTAATTCGTATATTTTTTCGCCCTGTTCAAATGAACTACCCCGCCGCAAGCGGACGGAGTATCGCAGCCCGCGAATCAATGGCTAATAACCTTTGCTTCGCAAAGCACTTTTTGTTAACCCATCGATGCAAGCATCGGGGAATTCTATTGATTAATAGCATAATGTGTTTCTATCCAAAAACATAGCGCACCACTAGAATATTATGCTCCTTTGGCTCGAATTGATTAATACAAAACGAATTTCACCATTTTGAGATTATCCGCGATGTATTTCCCCACCATCTCCCACGAGTTAATAAGAAGTGCGTGGTGGACAATTTATTCCTCGACACCTATCTCCTAATACCAACTATGTTCTAAATACGCTTCAGCTCGGCTCTTAGAATATCCCGGTCTATTACTCCTACAATTGTATCAGTGGTATCAACAACAGGCGCCAGTGCCCATCCATATTCATTAAGCGCTCTAAATGCAGATTGTAGATTCATACCCTCACTGACAAAGCCCCACTGAGTAATCATACGATCTTGAACTAATAATGCCTCGCTATCTTGAATAGATTCTTCTTTTTCTTCTGTCCTTGATTTCAAAAACAAACTAGGAAGGACTCCGACTATCAACCCATTATCATCTCGAACTAAAAACGACCCTTCATCCTTCAATCCAACAATTTGTGAGACAGGCTCGCTAGGATTGAGCGTAGTAAACGCCGTTCTCATTATATCCTTCACTAGTGTCTTACTAAGGTGCGCTGCAGTCCTAAGTTGTCGATACTCCGCTCTAGCGGTAAATATTACAAAGAAACCAATGAGGATAAATCCATAATGATCAATATAAAGTCCAAGTATTATAAAGATTACGGCTATTCCTTGACCTATAAATGAAGCGATTCTTGTTGCCTTAAGTTTGTCTCCTGTACCCATAGACAATAGTGCCCGCAATACACGTCCGCCATCCATAGGAAAAGCAGGAATCAAATTAAAAACTACCAATAAAAAATTGATGACGATTAAGTTCCCCATTAGGTCTTTCAAAGATCCCATTCGAATCCCATCATCCGTAGGAAAGATATTCCCATGTAGCAAATACTGTATCAGCCCTATAACGCAGAATAGTACAACATTTACTGTAGGCCCAGCTAAGGCAATCCACAGCTCATGTGTGGGTTTCATGGGGATGCTTTCTAATCTTGCCACCCCACCTATCGGCGATAAGATTATATCTCTTGTGGTAACACCATAGCGTCGAGCCATAAAAACATGGCCGAACTCATGCATTACTACGAATACAAATAAAAATCCTATAAATGAGAAAAACAAAAACGCTGGATATATAGATAATCCCTCCGTATAGGCCACATATCCTGCGAGTAACAAAACAATGGAGAAACTCCAATGAACTTTGACTGGAATACCAGAAATAGTACCTAATGTAAGCGATGATCCAACGAATTTATACATTGGAATCTATTGGACGCTATCACCTCTCAAAAATCGGAATCTCTTTCGGGCATCGAGGCTAAAAGTACTATCCGAATAATCGATAAATAGATGTTGATATAATTCCTGCGCTTCTTGTACTTTTCCAAGTTGAAATTCAAATAGTTGTGCTAACGCCCATATTGAATTATCAGCTCGTATTTCCTCTGGGTATTTTTCTATAATCCTTTGATATAAGTCTGCCGCTTCATTGTATTTCTTTTGCTTTGAGAGCTCGCGAGCTTTTACAAAAAAGACGTCATCTTCTAAGCCATGCTCAGGAAATAGAATAGTAATGCTATCCAATTTTAGAAAAGCCTCGTCAGTGCGATTTTGATATATCAAGAGTTCCGCTTCAGAAAACAGTGCTAAAGGAACATACGTCGTATCCAGATTAGCATTGTCCATAATAAAAACAGAAAGATCTATGGCATCATTAGAAATAAGCTTTGTTGTAGCAGATTTGAGAATATCGAATTGCTCTTGAGCCCACTGAAAGTCACCGATATAATAACTCAACTTAGCATTTCTAAATCTAGCTTTCTCTCCTAGATAATCTTCTTTGAACTGTTTGTCAACTTGAGAGTAGAATAAGGTAGCATCCCAAATCTCACTATTCATAAGGTAGTAATCACCAAGAGCCAATTTAGCATTCGCAATCACATAATTATTAGCTCCTGGCATCTCAATTAAGTTATTCAGCGTCTCTATAGCTGCATCAAGATCATTGAGGTATAACCCTTCAAGTTGGGCAAGCTCCAACATTATAAATGCTGTATTCTTTCCTCGTCCCATCTCATCAAGAAATTGATTGTACTCTTGTTTAAGGGTTATGAGGTCTTCTTGCGTATAGTTGCCAGAATAAACGATCTTCTTTCTTTTAGTGTCTAATAAATCTTTCTTGGAGTCAAAATAGTAGCTCGAAGAAGCATCTTTCTCATCTAAGATGTATTGAAATGCTTTTATGGCGGTTTCATAGTCACCATCATTTGCTGCGATCTTGGCAAGAGAATAAACTCTACTGCCATTTTCTTCTAAACGCCGGTCCAATGCACGCGCCTGACGCAAAGCCTTATCGTAGGCCTTTCTTGTAATAAACACCCATGAGATCATCTCAGGGTAGAAGATATTATCCGGCTCTTCCTGCACTTTCTCATATAGCTTCACACGAAGCATTTCATATTCCTCTTCGCCATTCAGGTATTTGGTAAAGTAATTTTGAACTGAACTTATGCGCTGCAAGACAGCCATTTGACTATTGAGATAATGATGAATCATGAGTTTCGCTTTATTCTGACGCCGATATATTTCTGCCAGGTTATATGCGAATACTTTTGGATCTCCAGCAGCTTCAATCCCTTTCTCAAAAGTTTCGCGAGCTAACTCATATTTTGTCATTCTCATAAATGAATTACCCAAAGCATTAATTCCTGCGATGTCCGAACCCATCTGCTTTATGGCTTTGCTGTACTGCGCTTCACCTTCAGCTGTTTTTCCTTGCCGTTCTAGAAGGTTACCATATGTCACATAAAGTTGTAGCCTTTGTGGGCGCTTCTTCAACGTTGCACTTATGTCCTTAATCGCCTCATCATAAGACTCCGTGGACATGAGGCATTCTATATACTGATTGAAATAATATTCATTATATCCCGCTTGGTCAGAGAGTTTTTTGTAAAGCCCCGCAGCCTTCTCGTATTCTCCATTCTGGAAATAATGCTGTGCTAGCTTAAATTGCTGCCCTTGAGCTACAACAAGAACGCATAAGAACATCAATCCACTTAGTAATAGTATCTTCTTCATAAATCTGTCTTCGCAAAACTCATAACGTAAAGCCTAAGTTGATAGTTGCATAGAGCATTCTACTTCTTCGAGCCCAAATGAACTTCTTGTAATTCCCATCCTGCTATATCGCTTAATGCTTCTTTTGAGAATAAAAGATAATAGCCTCCTCCTCCTGCTCCACAAATCTTAATGGAAATA
The DNA here is from genome assembly GCA_047634015.1 of Saprospiraceae bacterium. Classification (GTDB taxonomy): domain Bacteria; phylum Bacteroidota; class Bacteroidia; order Chitinophagales; family Saprospiraceae; genus JAJRXG01. Next base: position 13,771 of record JBLIDB010000093.1, on the reverse strand, counting down.
TTTCCCATGTCAAGTGTAGAGCGCCATAATTCTTGCATAGCAGGTACTATTAAAAAATTCATTTTCTCAAATTGCTCAATACTCAATTGATTTAGCCCGCTGTATATTGATTCGAATTCAGCATTATCACTCATGGCTGCGATAATTTGATTATTAAGCTCAGTTACCGTTTCAAATCTATTTGAATCCTCTTTCGCTATCTTTTGAACTTTAGCTATCTGTTCTTTGCCTATCCGAGGGTTCCCGCTATCAAGTAAGTAACAATGAATATTTCCAGAAAAATTCGAATTCCACAAGGTCATTTGTCCAGAAGAAGATTTTCTTACTCCTTTATTCAAAAATGAGATTAACGGATCATACCCTGAGCTTTCCCCGTGAAAGAAAGACTCCATAAGCCCCAAACGATTCTGCAATTCAGCTAAATCATCCATCTCTTCCGAATGAGCAAAATCATATATTGCCGCAGTTAATGCACCACTACTGCCCAATCCGTACCCGATAGGGATATCAAGAAAGAGATTTCCATTATACTTTAGATATGCTAACCTTTCCCTAACCAAGAAAGGAAGTTGAAGGCCTGCTATAAATTCTATAAATGGTTTCCACCAATGATATTCAACTTGTTCCTTCGTATTCCATCTACCATGATATCTATTGTATGGTATAGCCAACGCTCCACTACCCATCATAACCGTATGCTCTCCCAAGAGTAGTACTTTGGAAGGATAAGTCCGACTTGGAAAATTATGATCTTCTTGCGACAATTGCGATTCTCTATTTGTAGGGAGTGTAAAGATGAGCTTTTACGCTAAAAAATTATATCCCAAACCCTACAGATATTAACAACTGGCCAGCTTCTTCTTTCGAAGTCATATAATTTATGGAAATGGGCATAATATCAAATGGGCTAATCCAAAATCCACCTCCATAAGAAGTATGCCATTGGTTACTACTTTCTCCTTCTGCCCACACCCTTCCATGATCAAAACTCCCCATTATCCCAAAAGAAAACGGAAGTGAACCATTTCTCTTTTTAAATAATGGCAGTCGCAAGTCATTGGAAATTGTAAATGAAGATCTGCCTCCAAATCTATTATCTCTGAAAGATCGGAGACCTGTACTTCTTCCTGCATAATTTGCTTGAAAGAAGCTAAAGTCCTCTCCCCAATTTACGCCCCATTGCAATTTCGTTGCTAATACAAATGGCTTAGGTATCCATAGATAATTATAAAGCGTTAAGTCTCCTTGTATCTGAGTAAAAGTCTCATTGGAGTCATCCGTATTTACATTGTAAGAAGGGTTTATGTTAAAGGAGATTCCTTGTGTAGGAAAGGTAGGTTGATCTATTTTTTCTAAACTATAACTTACTTTCAATCCCACGAATTTCTTAGAGGAGAATGCTTCTTCTGACAATCCCGCTATTGGATCTTGAGAGATAAAGCGATCAGAATTATCCCCAAGATCAACATATTGCAGATAAGGGCCAACGCTAAACCGAGAGACCCCTCTCTTTGTCTGCCATCGTAAAGATGGGTGAATTATAAACTCTGCTTGATTGTATCTAAAATAATTAAAATCTTCAAAATCTCTAATATTGAATCCTTGCTCATTACTAAGTCCGAAATAGTTATTGACATTACTTGGTAAATTCAGTTGAGTATTCAGTCCAAAATCAGTTTTTCCCAATATCCCTCTTTTTTCAAGGTCATAACTAATACCTAATGTACTTCGACCTATAGCGTAAGAGAAACTCAATCTATGCCGCATGTCATAAGACTCTTTCCGAAATCCATAAGTTTTCAAATCCAAGCTATAAGACAGTTTTAAAATATCATCTGGATTGAAAGCAATAAATGGAATTCCAACAGAAGCATTATAATAGAATTCTTTTCTATTATATAAATTATCACGATAGTCAGAGGTTCTAAGATCCTTACTATCTTTGCCTATTGTTATATCGTTGCCATCGATCGAGTCGTATATATAAGTGCTCTTTTTCGCACCTGACAGTTTGGATTCATCTACAATTTTATCTTCTCCTTCGCCACCGATAATTCTAATTATAGCGCCCCCTTTATGATTGCCAGAAACTTTGAATTGGTCATCATTTCGCAAGCCATATAATCTAATTTCCTTGGTCTCTCCTTTTATAAACACACGATCATATAAAACCTCTTCAAGAGTACCATTCTTCTTTAATTGATTGACTTGAATATGTGTACTTCCGTCTTCCAATCGCTCAGCACTAAACAGCTCTCTTTTATCAGTCCCTACTACATCTACATACTTAGCCAAGAAATCATAATATTCTTCAGCAAATTCTGGCATCTTATCACGGCGTGCTCTGAGTATTCTTCGATATTCTGCCCCTCTGACTTCGTTAATTTCATCGGGTAGTCTAGCGATCGATGCTTCAATGACTTCATCGCTCATAGAATTCTTAATCTCATTAGCCATGGCGGACCATTGAGCCCTATCCATTTGATTTAAAAAATTTCGATCAAAGTGCCTTGCATTGAAACCTAAGTAAGGTACGTTTCGAATATCTTCTTCGAAGTTTTGAAATTTCCTTAGCTGAGGACTGGCCAATCGCGCAATAGTGGGGACGAATCCCTTGTATTTGAAAAACACCTGATCTCTATCCCTAGGTATAGGCTCGTAATACGTATGTGACTCTCCTGTCCCTTCATGATTCTCCTCTTTAAAAGAAGCCCATCTCCACTGATCATCATGTCTGTCCCAATCGCCGAGATATATATCTAATAGCCTCGATCTTAATACTTGCTCCTGATGAATATGGTGTTTAGAATTGTTTTGAATCTTATCGATCATATCTACATATGAAATGATCTTTCTACTATTTCCGAAACTCTCTGAATCTTCTTGATTACCACTAGGTCGCTCTTCAAAAAGATATAGCGCGTCACCATATATATCATTAAAGTCTCCCAGAACAGGTTGTTTCGGCAGATAAACTAATTGGGGATTTGTGTGATAGACATCTGCTGCTGCTGCAAGAGGGGGAACCATAAGCGCCGCATATGGCTGGGAGGCGGAAATTTGATCTTGAAAAATAGACTCTACCAGTGTACCTTCGAAACCTGGAGGAACTACTTTCCGGACTCCTTTTTCAACAGATCTTAAAACAAATTGCTTTTTATTCTTATCTCTTAACCTGATAGACTTACTTGAGTATCCACCACCAACTTTGAGAGGTTTAAGTCCGTCCTTAACTCGAGAGAGATTGATCGCAGGGAAGGTTGTTTCCGTGCTCCAATCATCTCTATATAATTGTCCAAAAATACTTCTATGGAATTTTTTAGAATCGTATAATGAAGAGGCTGAAATTCGCTTCTCAGAAATATCTAAGTCATAGACTTCTAAATCACTCGAAAACTTCAAAGGCTCCTCTGCAATTATTGAATTATAGATTTCCTTTTCTGATCCATCCTCATCAATTCCATAAAATCCAAGTCGGACTTCTCCTGAAGACAAATAATCTAACCGCGCATATCCTTTATTCGAACTTCCGAAAACTGCATCAGTCTTTTGTGGAAGAGGAGAAGACTTAGATCCCGATCCACTCTTTATAAAATGATTTTCTCCTTTTAGAAAATATTGAAGATTGTGTTCGTGTCCAGAAGCCAACACTACATTTCGATATGGCGCTATCGCCTCAAGGATATCTTCGCGATAGGTTTGATATAGTGGATGGGGTATATCTTGCTTGGCCCCGAATGCACTTCTAAAGAAGGGATACAAAGACCCTAATCCTGGTAGCGGAATAAATAAATTTTTCTTGAAAGCCGTTAATGGAAATACATGGTCTTTGAATTGGTAAAACCCATTATGAGATCCATCGGAATAGATAGGATGATGCATTGCGATGATGATATGCTTGTCATCCTCTTCATCAAGAATACCACGAAGTTCATCTATAATCTGAGTTCTATTTTTGTTTGGACATTTAGTATTACGATCATCATCTTCGGGATGAAGCCACCACTGACTATCAAGTGCTATCAAGAGGACGTTCTTACCAAGCTTTTTTGTTTCGGGTCCTGGGCAGCCTTCGTCCGGAATCATAACATCTCCTCTATCAAGATAAGATTCAATATACTTTTCTTGTCGCTTTATAAAATCGAAGCCACCTACTTTAGCATCATTCCAATCGTGATTGCCAGGGACATAATATATTTCTCCTTTAAAGTTCTTTATAGCATCTAACTGAACTGTTAATTTCTGCTTAGCTATTTTATGTTCCTCTACAGTACTTTCTGGGGGTAAACCATTGTGATAAATATTATCTCCTAAAAAGACTATTGCTGCATTCTCATTTTCCTGTTCTAATCTTGATTTAAGATTTTGGAGGACTGGGTCTGGGGACTCTAATTCTGGCTCTCCAGTGTCGCCGATAAGATAAACGGTATAGGAAATATCATCCTGAGCGAATACATTGGCATACATTAACAATAAAATAAGTATAGTTTTAAGTCTAAGTAGAATTAACATTATTAGTGTATTTCTATTTTGAAATCATTTTAAATTTAGAGGAAGCGCGCAGTGAGATCGGAAGAAGGAATGATACATGTCTCTCGCTTGCCAAACCAATTATATCTATTTCTCGCTACCCATCGGTATATTAAATCTCTAAATCCTTTATGGAAATACTGAAGTGGAAGAATAAAAAGCCAATATCCACCTAATTTTTCTGCCACTAAAAACAATACATCTGAGTGTGTATGGATCTTCTCGTTATGCAATCCGACCACTGTATCTATATTATCCTCTATTCTGGCTTCCTTCCGAATCTGCACTGCTTGCTCATCCTGAAGTGCACAGAACTTTATCTTTCCCTGTGGATCATTACGGATTACGAAATTGACAAAGCCATCACACAAATTACACACTCCATCATAGAACACGATGGGATGCTCTTTGGAAAGGAGATTTAATTCATTCTGGTCCATATTTTACTTAATAATGGTGAATTTATAATTTAACAACTTGGACGGCTTCTTTTGTTTTATTTTTCACTTTAATTCAGTCAAAGTATCAACAATTATCCTTCTTTAAAGTATTGAAGTGATTTAAGACCAAAATAAACGCGTCGAAATCACGATTTTATTAATTGACAGCTACTAAGAGAATATTTGCTCTAAAAGTTGTTGGATTTTTCCAATACTTCTAATTTCAATATTACTCTTCGAAGGTAGGCCCTTCTTGTGATTTTTAGAGATATAGATTTGTTCAAATCCTAATCTATCCGCTTCTAATATCCGCTGTTCAATTCGATTAACAGGTCTTACTTCACCTGATAATCCAACTTCTCCCGCAAAACAAACTTTCCGACCTACAGGAATATCATTGAGAGAGGAGATTAATGCAGCGATTATAGATAAATCAATTGCTGGGTCAGTCACCTTTATGCCTCCAGCAATATTGAGAAATACATCCTGCTGACTGAAAAACAATCCGCATTTCTTCTCAAGGACTGCCAGTAACATACTAAGACGCCGATTATCAAATCCAGTTGTTGAGCGTTGTGGGTGGCCGTAGACGGTAGTACTCACAAGCGCTTGGGTCTCGATTAACAGCGGACGAACACCTTCTATGGTGGATGCGATACTCGTTCCGCTAAGCGTCTCATCAATTGGCGAAATCAATAGCTCTGAAGGATTGGTAACAGGACGCAATCCTCGCTGTTCCATCTCATAAATACCTAACTCATCCGTTGATCCGAATCGATTTTTAATCGTTCGCAGAATGCGATATACGTAGTTCCGATCTCCTTCGAACTGCAATACCACATCTACTATATGCTCTAATACTTTCGGTCCTGCAAGCCCTCCATCTTTGTTAATATGACCGATAATGAATACTGGGATATTAGTAGATTTCGCAAATTGCTGTAATTCAGAAGTACATTCTCGAATTTGACTTACAGAGCCTGGCAAGCTTTCAACAAATTTACTTCTCAGTGTCTGAATAGAGTCAATAAGTAAGACATCGGGGTTCGACAATCTTGCTTGATCTAATATCCGCTCGAGTTCTGTCTCACATAGGATGTGACATGAATCAGAGGGCTTGGTTATCCGATCCGCCCTCATTTTGATTTGATAAGCACTCTCTTCTCCAGATACATAAAGTACGTTGAGTCTCAGTTGACATGCTAATTGGAGCATCAATGTAGATTTACCGATTCCAGGTTGTCCTCCTATCAATATTATTGATCCTGGAACGATTCCTCCGCCGAGCACCCTTGAAAGCTCTTCATCCATCGTGATAGGAATCCTTGGTGTAGACTTAGAAGGGATTTCTTGTAACAGTATGGGCTTAGAATTAGATGGTAATTTACCTCGTATGTCAGTTTTCTTACTTTCTTCAACTACCTCCTGTAAGGTATTCCATTCCTTACAGGAGGGACATTTTCCTTCCCATCTTAGGCTGGTTACATCACATTTGTTACACTTATAGACTATTTTAGCTTTCGCCATTTTATATTTTTGATAAAGTTGAATTTATTTTTGGTGTATTGTGTTAAAAAATGTGACTATGACTTTCGCTTTCGTCCTATTCGAAGAGGGCAATAGTCTTTCAAAAGTGAACTAAGAAAATAACGAGGATAAAGTTTCTTCGGAAGATATATAAGAATGTTTTCAATTGGTTTTTTGGGGTTATGCAGGATGCGTTAAGTATCCTGCTTTTTTTTGCTCCCTACTCAGGCGCACTTGATACACCTTCCGCTTTCTGGCATTAATACAATTCTCTTAGGGTTGATTGCTTTCCCACAATTCTTGCACAAACCAAATCCAGGTTTATGAACATTTGCGAGGGCTACTTGAAGCTTGCCCAATTTATTCTTACGATGGCGTATAGCAGCCTCTACCACACTTTTATTATTGATCGCATCCATCCTACTAATTCTACCTATAGAATTCTCAGGTGCCACTGGAGCTGCACTCTCTTCAAGAGAAATCATTTCATGCTGGAGCTTTTTGATCTTTTGTTTGATCGACGACGCTAATTCTTTTAATTCTTCTTTCGTCATTTTCTATAAAATGCTAATTTTCAGCCAGTTATCGTATATTAGAGATAACTCAAATGTAATCGTAAGAGTTGTAACGTCGCATAGAATCTGAATTAATCCAACTGATTTATGCAAAATATCAGTTGATATTGTTCATTTCTTACTTTTATTTATCTGAGAACCGACCAAGCTAAACGTAATGAGTGAATCGAGATGGACATTTTACGACCCCCAAGCGGGAACCCAAACCATAGGAATCTATCATGGTGATAAATCCGGCCATGTAATAGTCTATCACGATAATAATGTGATGATCATAGACTTCGAAATATTCCAATCAAAAACATATAGCATAACGTTCAACAACAGTTTAATCACGCTGAGTATAGAACAAGATGGAAATGGTTTCAGTTATTCTTTTGACCGAGAATCACTTTATTCTGAACCTTCGACCTTAGATAGGTTCAAAAGTTACTTCTTCGGATTGTCCTTGGCTTCATAAAGGCCATAAATAAATACCAACATATACTTTTAAGCTATATGGGGCTACCAATCTTACATATTCATATATGAGAAAACCTCATATCTTAGAGGAAGCTCACTAAAAAGAGTTTATTCTTGCAGTATGAATGCAAATTTTTATGTAGCTATTATGGCTGGCGGCGTTGGATCACGATTTTGGCCAGCAAGCCGAGAAAATAGGCCAAAACAATTTCTGGATATTACTAACGAAGGTACCTCGCTTTTGCAACAGACCGTTTCGCGAGTAATGGACATCGTCCCTAAAGAAAATATCCTAATCGTATCCAACACCCTATATAAGGATCTCATTCTTGAGCAACTTCCAGTATTGGAAGAAAACCAAATATTGCTCGAACCCTCTCGAAATAACACTGCTCCTTGTGTCGCTTATACTGCGCTTCATCTTCAAGCCATAAATAAAGATGCCGTATTTGCAATGCTTCCAGCGGATCATATTATTAAAAAAACCAATGTATTCGCGTCTTGTCTCCAGCGTGCATTCATTTATGCCAGAGAAAATACTGCCATAGTCACGCTTGGTATAACACCTACACGTCCAGACACGGGCTACGGATATATTAATTATAATCCAACTGAAAATTCAGGAGGCGTTCATGAGGTACATACTTTCAAAGAAAAACCTACTCAAGAAATAGCTCAGTCCTACTTAGATGATGGAGGCTATCTATGGAACGCTGGTATATTCGTTTGGTCTGTTAACACGATTATTGAGGCATTTCGAAAATCTTCTAATGAGATTCTACAAGTCCTTTTGAAAAACCAGCATCTATTTGGGAGCGAGAGAGAACAAGAATATATAAACGAAGTCTATCCTAATACGCCTAAAATCTCTGTAGATTTCGCAATATTGGAACGTGCAGATAACGTGTATACCATACCCGCGGATATAGGCTGGTCAGACATCGGTACATGGAATAGCCTATATGACTTCATGTCTAAGGATGATTCTGGTAATGTATTAATGTTGAAAAACAAAAAATTGGAAGACATGAATGGCAATCTAATAAGATCATCCAATCCTGATAAAATCATTGTTGCAAAAGGACTTTCTAATTACATCATTATAGATGATGGAAATGCACTATTGATATACCCCCGTGATGAGGAGCAAGCTATCAAAGGAGTTAGATCAAGTATCCAAGACAAACGCTATCTATAATAATACGTATCTGAAAATTGAAAGAAGGAAAACTCCATATAGCATTTGTTGCCAATACTTCATGGAGTATCTACAATTTTAGATTAGGAGTCATTCGGAAATTTATAGATGCTGGAAATGTCGTATATGCCTTAGCTCCCCGAGACGCTTACACTGAAAAGCTTATCGCAGTTAAAGTAAAATACATAGACATTAATCTTGATAATTACAGCACCAATCCAATTCGTGACCTCAGACTACTCATTCAGCTTGTTAGAATATACAGAAAACATAGGTTCAATAAGGTTTTTCATTATACCATAAAGCCTAATATATATGGCAGTTTAGCTGCATCTATAATTGGCCTTTCCTCTATTTCCGTAACCACTGGTTTGGGTAAAACATTCAGCTTCAAAAATTGGTTCGCACAGAAAATTCTTCTAAAAGTTTATAAATTAGCCTTAAGAAATGTAGATGAAATATGGACTTTGAATCAGTCCAATTACAATACTTTAATAGCATCTGGTTTAACATCTAAAGAAAAATCTTACATACTCCCGTCAGAAGGAATAAACACACAAAGATTCAGGCCTTCTCAAAAGAAGAAGGAAGGTAAAATATTTCGCTTCCTATATGCTGGAAGATTATTAAGAGACAAAGGTGTTTATGACTATGTGAATGCAGCACGAATTATAAAGCAATATCACTCGAATGTAAAATGCGAGATACTCGGATTTCTTGATCCTAATAATAAAAACGCCGTTAAGCTCGAAGAATTGAATTTATGGCAAGAAGAAGGAATTATAAAATATCTTGGGTCCACAGAAGATGTCAGACCTTATATAGATAGAGCAGAATGTATAGTCTTCCCATCGTTTTATCAAGAAGGTGTGTCCAGAATACTATTAGAAGCCGCAAGTATGTCCACTCCTATAATCACCTCAGACCACGTAGGTTGCAGAGAAGTAGTTATTGATAAGTATAATGGATTTCTAATGCCTCCACGTGATGTAACATTGCTTACCCAGAAGATGGGATACATTTTACAATTGCCCGTAGAAGCACGAAAGACCATGGGAGGTAATGGGCGGCGTCTTGTAAAAGAAAAATACGATGAACGAAAAATTATAAATATCTATAAGCAAGTACTAAAAGGCATTTCTATTCAACAACGTGAATTAGAGGCACAGCCTACTCTTATTCATTCTCAAAAAGGAGAAAATGATAATTAGTGTTCTAAACGAAGTTTCAAATTATATTCTAAACATTGATCCTCTTGAGTTTGCTGGATTAATATTTGGGCTATTAGCAGTAATCTTCCTTATAAAAGAAAACATACTCACTTGGCCTGCTGGGATCATATATGTCCTCATCTCCTTTGTCATCTTCTGGGAGGCAAAATTGTACGGTGATTTTCTCCTTCATATAGTTTTTCTGATTCTGAATATCTACGGATGGCACTCCTGGCGTCAAACCAGTTCTAAACAAAGTACGCAGGTGCCAATCCTTAGACTCTCTCAAGCACAATTCATTAAAATATTCATAGCAACGCTTTTTGGAATTTTTGCCTTTGCTCAGGCACTAATCTATATTCCCTCTTGGATAGCAGATATGCCTCCTGCCTCTCTGCCATATTGGGATAGTACCACCTCTGTTCTTAGTGTCACGGGTATGTGGCTCACTGCCAAAAAATATATTGACAATTGGTATTATTGGTTGGTAGTCGATATCCTCGCGACTGGTATCTACTTCTACAAAGACATATCCTTCTATTCACTACTATATTTTATATACATAGGATTAGCTATCGCTGGTTACTTAGCTTGGAAAAAATCAATGAAGCTTCAAGTGAATCCACAATGATAAAAATAGTAGTGACTGGCGCGGAAAGCACAGGGAAGAGCACATTAGCCAAAGCCATAGCTACAAATCTTCAGGTTCCATTATTAGAAGAATACTCACGCGAGTATATCTCCAATCTAAATAGACCCTATCAATTCGACGACTTAGTAGAGATAGCTAAATATCAATTAGCACAAGAACAGTTAGTCTCATTAACAAATAATCCATGCTTCATCTGTGATACTGGATTATTGGTTCTAAAAATATGGAGTGAGTACAAGTATGGTAGACTGGACTTATATATAGCAGATGAGTGGACAAAATATAAATGTGACCTATATATTCTTCCGCACTTTGATATCCCATATGAAAAAGATCCTCTGAGAGAAAATCCAAATGATCGACATACTCTTTTCCAGCTTTATAAAGACACTTTAGAACAGCATAATTTGTCATATCTTGTTGTAAATGGAAATAGTTCAGAAAGGAGCGAACAAGCCCTAAAAGCAACAAAGACTTTGTTATTGTCAGAAACTTAAGTACTATTGCACTGTAATTGTAGAAGGGGTGCCTATACGCGATCTACGAATCGTGATGAAAGTAAGGCTGAGAACATACCCATCGCACTTGATCCAGATAATGCTGGCGCAAGGAACTGCAACTCGATGCTTCCATTTCTCAATGGGGTCTCTTCTATGTCTTTATAAACTTGTCTATTTATAGACATAGAAAAATAGTCTTATGCGCATTGCTGTTTACACTTTCCTTGCTACTTGCTGCCTAATAAGTATAGAAGCTCTTAGTGGCCAATCTCAAGAATCTATTGAATCATCTTTTGATTCTGTAGGAATAGAAAATATTACGATTGTATCTACACGAGCTAATATCACTGATCCTCTTAGCATTCAAAATATATCAAAGGCTACTATTGATAATATAAGTTTCGGTCAGGATCCTGCTGTGCTTCTCGGGCAGCTTTCTCCATCCATCGTAACATACTCTGATGCCGGGACAGACATAGGAAACTATGCGCAATTTAGAATGAGAGGAATCTCACAAAACAGAATCAATATCTCGCTAAACGGAGTACCTCTTAATGACATGTTAGACCAAGGTGTATACTTTTCTAACTTTTCTGACTTTGGCAATAGCATAGAGAGTATTCAAATACAGCGCGGTGTAGGTGCCTCAAATGTCGGTGTCTCATCATATGGCGGAGCCGTTAATTTCCAATCTTCTAACATCTTCCATGCTGACCCTCGTGCAGAGCTACAATTAACAACTGGTTCTTTTGGAACAATCCGGGCAGCAGGAGAAGTATCTACAGGTCTACTTTCGAACAATACAGCATTATACAGTAGGTTCTCCAAAACTAAGACGGATGGTTACAAAGACCACTCTGCATCAGATGCGTATTCGATGTTTTTCTCTGGGGGACATATCTTCAAAAATCAGCTATTGAAGTTTACCGCGTTTGCTGGAAAAACACAAAATGATCAGTCCTACCTTCCTGTCCTGCTAAGTGATCTCGAGACCAATCCCAAAACAAATTACAATCACCCAAACGACACAGATGACTTCGAGCAAGAGATGATTCAACTTCAATATAGCAATCAACATAGCTCCGCGGTCTCTACAAGTTATACTGCGTATTACAGTGGTGCGAGAGGTGTCTTTCCATTTGGGATAGATAACTCAACCCAATACATGTACTTCCTAAGTAATTCGCGCTATGGCTTATTAGCTAATATGAATTACAATTATAACAATTGGGATATTAAGTCAGGGATTCATGCCTATACAATGGATCGGATCAACGTAGATTATGTATCACCTGACATTTCAAATCCATCCCTAAGAGAGCTCACAGATAAAAATGAACTCAGTGCATTTATTAAAACCGGCTACGGCCTTGGAAAAATAAAGTTATATGCAGATTTAGCAATTAGAAATGTCAATGTGGATTTTAGCCCCGATCCTGTCTTGCTAACAGGAATATCTCATGATCGAGATTGGACATTCTTCAATTGGATATTAGGAACTAATCTCTCAATCAATGAACGTAACTCATTTTATATTTCCTATGGAAGGACAGGAAGAGAACCTACTCGTTCTGATATGCTCAATGGCTCAGAAGAAGATATTAAGAATAACTTGGTAACTGAAGAGTTCGTAAACGACTTTGAATTGGGATGGAGATACACAAACAATATTTTCTCTCTGAATGCAAATTTATTTCATATGAATTTTCAAAATGAAATATCCAAGATTGGCGCATTACAAGAACGCAGTTATATGGAAGTTACACAAAATGTAGATGAAAGTAGCCGGTCAGGAATTGAACTACAAGCTATGTACAAGGCAAGTAGTAATACAACAATAAACTTGAATGCTACATACATGAACACGAATGTAACAACCTATCAAAATGGCGATAATACATTTACTGATGTAGAACAAATCTTTGCACCTAAGTGGTTGATCTCCCCCTCAGTCACTCAAAATTTATCCAAATCGCTAAAGGCGCGCGTGTCTGGAAGATATGCAAGTCAATCCTTTATGGAGCTTTCTAATGATCCTACTTTTACTTTTCCTTCCTATTTTATTCTTGATGCTCAATTGGATTATTCTCTAAGTGATAATATTCAGCTAAGTGCCTCCATCAATAATATTACTGATCAATTATATTTTACAGATGGAGCTCCTGTGGACCTTGATTTTGATGGCAATGTAGAAGGACCTGGTTATAGAATTCAGCCGGTGAGGAACTTCTATTTTATGCTAAAGATAAGATTGTAGGTATCCCTTGCAAAATGCCGGGCTTGTGAATAGGATGACTGAAATTTTCATATGGGAGTTTTCGCGACGGTTACTACGAGAGACCTCGAAAAAGTATTTTTAGTTAGTCGACCCTTAAAAAGGATCTAACTTTCTATGTGTCAATAAGATACATATGTAATTATAGTGTACGTAATTAGACACCCACTTTATTAGCAGTTAGCGGATTGAGGTGAGCATTAAGGATGCATACCAAGATATTGAGGTTCTTTTTTTGAGCCGTTGAGATAAAGGACCTGATGGTGGCATGGACATTAAGCCATTGGACTGTTTGGAAATGATTGGATATTTTCATTTTAACTTTCAGCATTCTCAAGTCACGTTCTGCCTGATTGTTATCAAAAGGGACTTCCTGTTGATACATAAATAATAGTATTGCT